>JBIIFP010000026.1:0-18686 GCA_044237205.1 Pontimonas sp.
TTCGTAGAAAGGTTCCCGACAACACAAGACTTACCGGTGCCCCACATCGGGTTCAATTCCGTCCACGCCCCCAGTAAATCAATTCTCTTCGACGGACTCGGAGCCGAGACCGACTTCTATTTCGTTCACTCCTTCAGAGCGGTCTCCGTAGGACCGGAAGTGCTCGTGGCCACCAGCGTCTACGGGGAAGGCTTTGTAGCAGCCATCGAGAGCGGAAATGTTTACGGGACACAGTTCCACCCTGAGAAAAGTCAGACCAATGGGCTGCGACTCTTGGCTAATTTTCTTGCTGCGGAGATTCGATGAAGAAACGGCTTATCTTCACCCTCCTCTACGAAAAAGGCAGTTTCGTACTCAGCCGTAATTTCAGGACCCAGAAAATTGGTGACATCCAGTGGCTCCATAAGAACTACAACTTTGCGAAAGTCGCCAGCCACATCGATGAACTGATCGTGATTAACGTCTCGCGCGACCAGGGCTTTGATGACAATTTCCGATTGACACTGTCGGAATTAGTCGCAGGCGTCTTTGTCCCGCTGACTGCCGGAGGATGGGTGCGGAGTCTGGCCGACGCAGAAAGCCTGTTTGCCGCCGGGGCCGACAAAATTCTCCTGAACTACGCAATTCATGACGACGTGGACCTTGTCGTGTCACTCGCCGAAAAGTATGGCCAACAGGCCGTAGTCGCATCCCTGGACGTTCGTGGGATCGACGGTGCTTTTCAAGTATTCCGCGACAAAGGTTCCGTGCTGGAGCCACTAGAGAACTACCGAGCTCTCGTGCACGCGGGCCACATTGGCGAGGTGTATCTCAACTCCATCGATCGTGACGGGACGGGTAATGGGATGGATCTATCGAGCCTCTCGGTGCTGGGTGCTTCATCACTCGTGCCCGTGATTCTTGCCGGCGGCGCAGGCAAACCCGCACACCTAGCAGAAGCGATCGCGTCGCCATTAGTGAACGCCGTCGCTACGGCAAACTTGCTCAACTTTGTTGGCGATGGGCTGAGAAAAGCGAGGCTCGCAATTCACGACGCGGGAATCGACCTCGCGCACTGGGACTAACGTCCCCAGCAGCGTTTCGGCTTCCCGAACCGCTATTGTGGGGGAGTGTCTGAGCTGCTCGATAACCTTCGCTGGTGTTCACAGTGTCTTGCAATGTCAACCCGACCGCGGATTTCGTTTGACGACCAGGGCCTCTGCAACGCCTGCGTCTGGGCTGAAAAGAAGAAGTCGCTTGATTGGGCCGACCGGGAGGCACGGCTTGAACGTCTTCTTGACACGCACCGGCGCTCTGATGGAAGTTTCGACTGCATTGTCCCCGTGAGCGGGGGGAAGGACGGTTCGTATGTCGCTCACACCCTCAAGACCAAATGGGGTATGAGCCCGTTGTCTGTGACCATTAAGCCTGCGCTACCGACGGATCTTGGCGAGGCGAATCTGCAGGCCTTTATAGCAAGCGGTTTCCCCCACATCGCGATAAGCCCCGACCCCGAGGCCATGCGCACTCTCAACAAAAAGGGCCTCATCGACATGGGCTTCCCGTATTACGGGTGGCTTATAGCAATAGAAACAGGCCCACTTGAAATGGCCGGACGGTTCGGTTGTGGGCTCCTCTTCTACGGTGAAGACGGCGAAGTAGAATACGGGGGGTCCCAAGAAACAGACGTTGTCCCAGCTATCTCTCCCGAGTACGTTAAGCGGGTCTACTTTGAAGCGGGGTATGACACCGTGCTCCAGAATTCCGGCCTCCCGAAAAGCAAGCTCAGGTTTTTCGAATTTCCAAGCGAGGAGCTGTTCGCGGGCCGCCCGCCACAGCGATTTAACTGGTCTTACTTTGAGAACTGGGATCCGTATCGGAACTACCTCGTCGCGAAGGAGTTCTGCGGACTCAAAGAAGCCGAACACTCGAACGCCGGGACCTTCACGAATTTTGCTCAGAACGACCAGTTCCTCTATGCCCTGCACACTTACTTGATGTACCTCAAGTTCGGCTTCGGGCGGGCCAACCAAGATGCGTCTATCGAGGTACGGCGTGGAGCGATGGACCGCGACCAAGCTGTAGAGCTTGTGCGCATTTACGATGGCCATTATCCCGAGGAATTTGAAAGCCTCTACCTGGATTACTTTGAAATGACTGCCGATGAGTTTCACGAGGTACTGAACAGGTGGACCAACACTGAACTGTTCGAAGTTAACGGGCATAACCGGTCGGCCAGGTTCACGATTTCGTAGGCGCCACGGGCCACCCTTGCCAGTAGTGCACAGAAGCTAATCGCACACCATGATGCTTTGGCCTGTCGGGAGTTCCAGAAGATAGGTGCCCAGGCTAGACGCAAACCCACGATGGACCTGGAGTTGTTCCTCACAACCAGGGTTCGTCGAGTCGTCAAAGAGCAGCACCGAACCGACCTTGAGACGAGTGCGGATTGCCGAAAGACAAGACTCCTCGGCCGCTGCAGAATTGAGGTCAACATGGGCGAAAGCAATGTGTGAGCTCCCCGTCAACTGAAGAGTCTCTGGAAGGAGCCCTTCAACGACCTTTACTCCAGGAAAGGAAGAAAAGTACTCTAGGACCTCAGCGGAACCGTCCGCGTAGTACCAAGGTTCAGCACCTTCAGCGTTAGGCATTTGTTGGCTTTGCCACGCTTTCTGATTCTCACCTTGCCAGCCCGGGGAAAATGAGTCCATCAGAAAAAACGAAATCCCACGCTCGCTCAACGAAGCCGGGCCCAGCGACTCCAAAATGCCAGCAGCCATAAAGCCTCGCCCTGTGCCAAGTTCAACAAAGCAGTCACCTCGACTTGCAACCGAAAGTCCCAGTCGTGCTGCAAAAAGTGCTACGTGGAGTCGCCAAGAAACGTCGCGTGGGGCCCTCTTCCCCGCTGGCCAACGAGACTCAGCAGAAGCAACAGCTGCCATGAAAAGAGGGTCGAATCTGAAAGTACTGGTGTTCACGGTGGCCAGGTTGTCCGCCACGTAAGGGACCCCTTTTTCAACGGGGAACGGTGCCAAATACCAAGACCGAGCATTGTAGTTCTCGACTTTTTCACCGTTGTGAAAGAGCAACGCTCTCCGAATTAAAGTCCGGCGCAGCCAAGCCCCAAAACCGCCACTTAGTGCTACCCCTTTCAAAGCCCTTACCCCCTCGCTCCGTGACAGGGTGAGACGCCACATCTGTGGGGGCTCACCCTCAACAAGACTTTAGACGGCCTCGCCCCCTGCGTGGCCCAGCAACTCGGCCTAGACTGGGGGAACATTCAGCGAATAGTCGAGTGAGGGTAAATCAGAATGGCAATCCGGCGGCCGGTCGACTCGCAGTCCGGTTGGAATCATCTGAAGAATTCGTCTCCATTTAGTGCGTACCGTGACCTAATGTGGAAGAGACTGGTGGCGGGAGAGGACAGGGCTCTTGGGTCGTTGGCTCCTGCTGCGGGAATATCTGCCCTGTCCAGGGAACACTTGGCCGGGCCGTGGAGCAACCCAAAAAATCAGACGTTCTTCGTCCTGGGGAACGGTGGCTCGGTCAACGACCTAAACGAAAGGGACTTCGACACAATACGGGCTGGAGTATCAGTTGGGATTAACGCTTGGCCCCTCCACCCATTCCCTCCAACGTACTTCGCCTTCGAGTATTGGCGCTTTAGTTTTGCGCCAGACCACGAACTCATGTACCTCGTGCGCGCTGCGGAGCTGAAGCTCGCTCAAGGGCCAACCCGCGGGTTGCTGTTCCTAAGGCCCGGGTTACCCGCTTCTCTCTCCGCTGTGGTTCGTTTGTCTCCGCGTTCGTCTCAAAGAGCGGCAATGTATGGCCGAGCTAACCTATTTGCGCAAAGCCAAGGTGCTTTGCGCCAAGACTTGACCCAGATCTTGAAACTGATTCGACGGGGGCGATTGTCCCCGTCAGTTCTTCCTGACAACGGTTCTTCAGTTGTAAGAATGATTTTTCTTGGTCTCATTCTCGGATTCCGCGATATCGTTCTCGTTGGAGTCGACCTGAATGGCAGCCCGTATTTCTGGGAAGATCCAGCTTTCGTGCCCGACCCATCTGTCAATGCACGCTATGTTGTCCGATCGCCTGGGGATGCCTTGTCCACCGAGCTAACTGAAGACCGGCCTTTTTCTGTCTCAGATTTCATAGCAACGCTGGCGCCCTTAGCTCAACACTTTCTGGGGGCGACAGTATCGTGCTCAAACGCCACATCACGCCTGGCCGGCGCTCTGCCCGTCTATCCGTTTGCGAAGTAGCATCAAAACGGCCCGCTCAGCGAATCAGTCTCTGGAAACTCCAAGGCCAATCATTGGGGCTCAGCTGCAGCCGCCAGCGACCCGCCCAAACCTGTTTGGCGGGTGCCCTCCACTTCGGGCTGCACTGCGACTAAGTCATCCGTGTGTCCGAACTTCACCCCCTGAACCTGCATTCTTTTCATGAGGTCGTAGTCACTAGGTCTATCCCACGCCTTTCTCCAGCTGGACTTGTTCCAGCGCATCCTTCCAACATAGTTTCTCGAAAGCCAGGCGGGGGGGCCGGTGATTTCGAATCCAACTGCTTCGATACCACTTGCCGGGAGGACCTGCACGGGTTTGATTGTTCCCTCTTGATAACCACCCGAAACGCTCTCGTATTGTCCGTTCTTAGCGAGGACGAGAAGTGTCTGAACAGCCGCCGGTAATAGGAAATCATCGTCACTGATCCAGTAGATCCAGTCACCGCGTGATGCCCTCGAACCAACGTTCCTTGGCTTCCATCCTGCAACCATCCAGCGGGCTACGGGATCAGTCGGATACTTGGTTCTTCGTCGCAGGCGGATGATTCTTATCCGCGGGTCGTCAAAGGCCCTCAGCTGCTCGAGCTCGCTTTCGGGCGTCCCGTCGGCGACGATGACCACCTCAATGTTTGAATGGGTCTGTGAGAGCAGGGAAGGAATGGTTCGCTCGGCAAGAATATGAATTCGGTTGAACGTCGCAATCGGGAAACTGACTAGGTCAGAATCGCCACGCCAGCTCTGGCGCCCAAGAAACAGCCGAACGCGGTCTTCGACGCAAAGAAACCAGTTCCGGAAGGTTGTCGCGGCCAATCGTCCCGTGAAGCCCCGCTGAAACCCGCGCTGGGCCGAAGGAACTTCAGTTAGATCTTTACGCTGGGGCATCAAGTTCCTCGAATCGGCGGGTTATCGCTTCATCAGTTTAGACCGCCATCTGCAGGCTCGGCGATGCCGCGCATCAAACGTTTGGCACCGCAGCCAGAACATTCTTCTCGTGCAAGTACTGCAACGGAATCTCGATAGTTACTTCAGTGCCCTCCGCCTCGAGGGTGTGCCAATCGATTGATCCCCCCAGTTCGCCTTGAACCAGGGTTCTCACAATCTGGGTGCCTAGACCCTCGCCCACTTTTCCTTCCGGGAGTCCCCCACCGTTGTCCCGGACAGTGACGCTGAGGGTGTCAGCAGTTCGGGCTGACGTAATCACTACCTCCCCATCTGCTTTGCCCGCTAGGCCGTGCTCAACGGCGTTGGTGACCAGTTCTGTCAGCACGAGGGCCAGCGGTGTCGCGTATTCACTCGGAAGAATCCCGAAAGATCCCACCGAGCGAGGCCTGACCACCTGCGATCCACTGGAGGCAACTTCGGCGACTAGCATCATGACCCGCTCGAAGACAACGTCGAAGTCCACGTTCTGACTGAGGCCCTCGGACAGTGTGTCGTGGACGACAGCAATTGCCGCGACTCTGCGCATGGCCTGGCCAAGAGCGTCTTTTGCCACATCGCTGTGGGTTCTGCGGGATTGAATCCGCAACAGCGAGGCGACAGTCTGGAGGTTGTTCTTCACGCGATGGTGGATTTCACGAATTGTCGCGTCCTTCGTGATCATCTCCCGTTCGCGAAGTCTGACCTGGGTGACATCGCGAACCAACACGATGGCACCTATCCGCTCGCCGGCCTTTTTGAGCGGAATCGCTCGAAGCGTCACCGTGACGCCCTCTGATTCCAAATCCGTGCGCCACGGGGCTCGGCCTGTTACGACTAGCGGTAGGGACTCATCGACGATCAAGGTGCCCTGAAGCATTCCAGCGGTAACCTCAGCCAGAACGGTTTCCTCAAGTTCGCCCTCAAAGCCCATCCGGCGAAAGGCGGACAGAGCATTAGGGCTTGCGAAAGTGACCTTGCCATTCACGTCCAAGCGAATAAGACCATCCGAGGCCCGTGGGGCGCCCTGCGCGGGGGCGCTCGGGGTATTCGGGTCAGGAAAAACGCCATCGGCGACCATCAAGAACAGTTCATTGGCAGACTCGTTGAAAGTCAGCTCTTGGCGGCTCGGGATGCGCGAATCGCTGAGGTTCGTGTGTCTGGTGAGGACCGCCACCACACGCTGCGCAGCGTCTGTGCCATCGGACCGAAGCGCTTTCCTAATGGGCACGGCACGAACCTTGGTCGGTGACATCTCATAGCTGTGGGGGACCTTGGAATCAACGATGGTGCCCGTCGCAAAGGCTTCTTCCACCAGCGTCAACCACTCAGGCCTAATAGCCGAACCGACTACGTCTCGATAAAAGAGAGTTGCAGCAGAGGAGGGTCGCAGGTGGGAAACCGCGAGGAACCCACCAGTCTTGGTCGGTGCCCAGATGACGATGTCAGCAAAGGCGAGGTCAGCCAGCAGCTGGCCCTCGCCGACTAGTTGGTAAACCCACGCGCTGTCTCTTGCATCAAGCGCTGTCCCGGCGAATACCGAGAGGGAAGATGTCGTCACCCCTTCAGGGTAATCGCTTCTTAGGCTTCGCCCATTCCGGCAGAGAAAACCGCGCCAATCCCTGACGTGGGACACCCGAGGGAACGAGACGAGGTGCGGATCTCGGCGCCACCCCCCACCGCGACGTCACGAACCGCCCCATATTCATCATCAGCAGGTTCTTGCCTTCAGGGGCAGAGAGCAGAGTGCTGACATTGGGGGATGGATCCGACCACAGGCGATCACGGGGGAAGACGGTGGCTTCATCCTGCCCTGTGAACTGCCAGAGCGCATGGACACTGTCGTCAATGGCGTTCTGGGAGTTGGAGGGAGCGTTATTGAGACACACGTCGAGGGATGCCGCCTGGGCCAGTTCCGTGAGCCGTGGCCAGTCCCGCGAGAGACGAAGAATTGATAGTGGGGTGGGGTTAGCAACGACCACGACTTGGTCAGCCGCCTCCAGCGTTGCAATGCTCAGCGCATTGCGCATGGGGCCACCAATGGTCTCCCCTGGTAGCTGAAGCAGTGGTGCAGCCAGGTCCACCACTAGCGTGTGAGCGACGTCGCGAAGGGTGCCAAGCACGTCAGCCCAGGCAAGGGACCCGCAGTCCACATACTGAGCAGGTTTGCTCAGCCCGGTGATGATCCCAAAGCTCTGGTTCCCCAGCTCGTACCGCAGCGCGCAGGCCTCAAGGGTGGAGGCCTCGAGGTTCGGAAGCCGAGCGTGCCGACTCATCGCGACCACACCTGAGTGCGTCTGGTGAAGGCCTAGAAGAGGCGCCAGGGAGGGCGCGTAGGAGTCGCCATCAACTAACATCACCCGCTCGCCACGACGCGCTAGCGTCGCTGCCAGGCACAGTGCGACAGTCGAGCGACCCGGGGACCCTGCTGGACCCCAGATCGCAATAATCTTCCCGGAGGAGCCGGGGACCGGCGCTTGTGAGGAGACCGCTAGCGACGCCATCCACTGAGATAAATCATCAGGACGGCGGATCACGGTCGTTATTCCCGCCCCATGAGCCAGCTCTTGCGAGTGAGGGGTGATGGGAAGCCCGGCACAGGGGATCAATTTTAGCCCGGGCGCGCGCTCGGCACAGCCCTCCAAGGCAGCTTCAGAGAGCTCGCAAATAAGGCCATCGAGTTTCCCGGCGTACTCTAGGTCAGCTCTGCGAAACGAACGTCCCAGTGGAACCACCCGAACATCGTCTACCTCGAGGGAGTCGCGGAGAGACGCAAACAACTCCTCCGACATCACCGCACCAATGCGAATCATGGGGCTGGAGCATCGGCGGGGGTGAGCGAGATATGGAAATCGTTGGCGATTGCGTGCAAGACGCCAGGGAGCGCTCTCCTGGAGACGAGAAGATCAATCTGGCTGGTCGTTGCATCGGCTGCGAACCCATCATCTGTGGAGACCGCCAGGACCAGGACGGCTGGGGTCAGCACAAAGGGCTCGCCAAACGAGTTCTCTCCACTGGGTGGCTGAACCCAGAAGGTAGCCATAGCGCCAGGCTGCAACCACTCCGGGCGACCCACCGAGAGCTGAATGCTCACCACGGAGCTATCGGTCAAGGACGTGGGCGATAGAGCGCTCCGTGGAATCATGTCTCCGGGCGGAATCGGTGCGCTAAGGAAGAACGTGCCCTCCAAATCCTGAGGTCCCACGTACGCCTCGAAGACTGCATCGAGGGGAACCTCGACGACAGTCACATCAGCATCGCGAAGTTCCGTGCCGGGCGCCAACACAGAGTTAGCGACAAGGACGGATTGCAGCTCCCGGGTCCCCGAAACAGCAACCATGAACCCCACAATCGAGCCGAGAACGAGCACGCCGCCGATGGAACCGCGAACCCACGGAGTTCGAACTGAGAGCCTGTGGCGCTGAGCTTTAGCAGTGACCATCGGGCCAGTCTGAAAGATGCCCCGGATCAGCGTTGGTCTTTATCCACAGGGCTAGTGCCCCAGCACCGCGATCCAGACAATGTGGCGGATGAGGACCAGCCGTTGGCTTGTAGGAGACGTCGTCAAGGCGATGGCGTCGAGCGCGACACTGTCAATGACACCGCTGTGGTGACCGGCCACCGTGTGAACACTCACGCGGTGGGACAACCGTTGGCTATTGACCAGCATTGCGCGGAAATGCGACCGAGTTACTGGACTGGTCGCTTCAGGACTCCCCTCACCGAGCAGGCCCTCTATATCCAGCACAACAATCGAAAGACTCGGGATGACGGCCGTGGTGCCTTCCCCGTCGCCCAGACTCCCGGCGACATAGTCCCGTCCTATATGGCTGATTCGAACCTGTAGCGAGGCGCCTGAGGTCACCACAAGTCGAAGTGGCTGGCCTGTGGCCTTCGCCATGGCCGCCACAGCGGCCACGCTTGGAGATAGAGGTGAATTAGCAAACGCTCTGTCAGAGGACACCAGTGAACGCTAGGAGTTCCGAGCGTGCGTTGGAGAACTTATCCACATATTGGCTCTCGCTCTAGTTCGCCATTTCACAAGGTGATTGTGTGTGAACACCCTCGGCGTGGAACTCGCATATCGGTGGTGTTAGTCCATCTTGATCACATTGAGCAGAGAGGCACGAACATGTCACACACCGTTCTCACCAGCCCCGCCGAGGATCCAGCGGAGCCCGAAAAGTTGACCAGCATCGTTGCGCGCGAGCACTTCGACCGCCAATTCACGCCCACATCGCTATTGCCAGACCCCGCGGCTTTCGCGATGAATCTCACCAGACGCACCATTGAAGTGCTCCAGGGGGCCAGAGACATCACCCAAATTGCCCGCTGGGTGACCGATGACGTCTATTTTTCGCTACTGGATCAAATCAACGCCCGCACCCGAAAGATGAGCCTCATTGCTCCTGGTGCACAACCTCGAACTCTGCGCAATTTCACACTCACCACAGTGAAAATCTCTGAACCGCGGGAGGGCATCATCGAAGCCTGCGTGATGGTCAGTGGAAGCAGGCGCAGCCGAGCCGTGGCATTGCGGCTCGAGGGTCTGGACAATCGTTGGCGGGCAAGCTCTTTTGCCATGCTCTAAAAAACAGGCGCTAGCGCTTCTTTTTGGCCCGGCGTTGGGCTCTATTGAGCCCTGGCGCAGCCGCACCCGGTTGTCCAGTCTTGGGTTGCGCTGGTTTTGGCGCAGGGGTTCCGGCCGCCGGCCTGGGGACTGGAACCTGCGACCCGACAACACCAAACGCTGAGGGCTTCGCTGGAGGAGCGCCCACAACCTGTCCGGCCTGGTTTCTGACTTCAACATCACCATCAGCGCTAGGGGCTGAATAGCTGAGTCCCTGCTGGGGCGCGACCGATTGCGCAAGACCCTTGGCAGAGACCTGCGCTGCCAAGCTGCCAGCGACGGGCTGCTGAACCTGAACCTCGAGGTTGTACACAAAACCGGTGGTGTCTTCCTTGATCTGGCCCATCATGGAACCAAACATGGCAAAACCTTCGCGTTGGTATTCGACCAAGGGATCGCGTTGAGCCATGGCACGAAGGCCGATGCCGTCCTTCAGATAGTCCATCTCATAGAGGTGGTCCCTCCAGCGACGGTCAATAACACTCAGCACCACGCGTCGCTCAAGTTCACGCATTGCAGCGGGGCTCAGTTCCTTTTCCCTGCGCTCATAGGAGACTGCGGCATCCGACCGGACTTCGCGCAGCAAATCAGAGCTGTCCATGTTCATGCCCAGCTCAGCAATGACCTCATCGATGGTCAACCCGATGGGATAAAGGGTCTTGAGCTCAGTCCAGAGAGCATCCCAGTCCCATTCGCTTGCGCTACCCATCGAGGTGTGCTCGTTGATGACGGAGGTGAGTGTGTCATCAACGAACTGCCTTACCTGGGCTGCGATGTCATCACCCTCCAAAATGTGACGGCGGTCGCTATAAATCGCTTGACGCTGGCGGTTCAGCACATCGTCATACTTGAGAACGTTCTTGCGAATTTCAGCGTTTCTCGCTTCAACCTGGCTTTGGGCAGATTGGATTGCGCGGCTGACCACCCGTGATTCGATCGCCAAATCTTCTTCATCGGTGCTGGAGCGAGCCATCAGTGCCTCAGCAGCCCCTGCGTTGAACATGCGCATCAGGTCATCCTGAAGCGAGAGATAGAAGCGGCTTTCGCCGGGGTCGCCCTGGCGACCCGATCGTCCTCGCAGCTGGTTATCAATGCGGCGCGATTCGTGGCGCTCTGTCCCCAGGACATAGAGGCCGCCCTGCTCGCGCACTGTCTTGGCGTCTTCTTCGACAGCGGCAACCATCGCTTGGTAGATGGCATCCCACGCTGCTTCGTACTCTTCTGGATTTTCTGCGGCATCCAAGCCCTTCAATGCCATTTCTGCAACCGCCATGAACTCGGCGTTACCACCGAGCATGATGTCCGTTCCGCGGCCCGCCATGTTGGTGGCAACGGTGACCGCACCCAAGCGACCAGCCTGGGCGATGATGGTCGCTTCTCTGGCGTGGTTTTTGGCATTCAATACTTCGTGACGGATACCCCGCTTGGCGAGCATGCCGGAGAGCTTCTCACTCTTCTCAACGCTGGTGGTTCCCACCAGCACCGGCTGGCCCTTTTCGTGGCGGGCAACGATGTCCTCGACGACCTGGCGATACTTGGCCTCTTCGTCGCGGTAAATGAGATCGGGCTGGTCGATGCGCACCATCGGCTTGTTCGTGGGAATAGGCACAACGCCGAGCTTGTAGGTGCCCATGAACTCGGAAGCTTCAGTCTCTGCGGTACCGGTCATACCGGAAATCTTCCGATACAAGCGGAAGTAGTTCTGCAGGGTGATTGTCGCCAGAGTCTGGTTCTCTGCCTTAATCTCAACACCCTCTTTGGCCTCGATGGCCTGGTGAATGCCCTCGTTGTATCGACGACCCGCCAAGATGCGGCCGGTGTGCTCATCGACGATGAGCACTTCGCCGTTCATCACGACGTAGTCCTTGTCGCGCTTGAACAGCGCGTTTGCCTTCAACGCGTTGTTCAAGAACGAAATCAAAGGGGTATTGGCTGACTCGTAGAGGTTGCCAATACCGAGATAGTCTTCGACCTTTTCGATACCCGGCTCCAAGACCCCCACGGTGCGCTTCTTGATGTCGACTTCGTAATCTTCATCGAGCTTTAAGCGGTCGACAATCCTGGCAAATTCACCAAACCAGCGGTTGGCCTCGCCGGAGGCGGGGCCAGAAATAATCAGTGGCGTCCGCGCCTCGTCGATCAGGATTGAGTCGACCTCGTCGACAATCGCAAAGTAGTGACCGCGTTGCACCAGGTCAGGCTTCTGTAGGGCCATGTTGTCGCGAAGGTAGTCGAAGCCAAACTCGTTGTTCGTGCCATAGGTGATATCTGCCTGATACTGCAGACGGCGCTCGTCGGGATTCTGGCCAGAGAGGATGCAGCCGGTGGTCATACCGAGCGCCCGGAAAATGCGGCCCATCAAGTCTGACTGATACCTAGCCAAATAATCATTGACGGTGATGATGTGAACACCACGGGCTGGGATCGCATTGAGATAAGCGGCCAACGTGGCAACCAGCGTCTTACCTTCACCAGTCTTCATTTCTGCGATGTTGCCGAGGTGCAGGGCCCCACCACCCATCAACTGAACATCAAAGTGTCGCAGTCCCAGCGTCCTCTTGGAGGCCTCACGGACAGCCGCAAAGGCTTCAGGCAGCAAATCGTCAAGGGACTCGCCAGCGCCGTAACGGGCACGCAGTTCATCGGTTTCGCCACGCAATTCATCATCGGACAAGTGAGAAAACTCATCCTCAAGGTGATTGACCGCCGTAGCGAAGGAAGAGAGTTTGCGGAGGGTGCGTCCTTCTCCGAGGCGGAGAACACGCTCTAGAACATTGGCCACACAAAACCTCGTCTATGTGCTGGAAGTTAGCTCGATTGGGCTTCGTCCATGCTACCAATGGGAAGGCTTCGGCACTTACGCGCCAAGGGCAATGACACCGTGATTCCAGCCCTTACGTCGATAGACAGCGCGCGAGAGGTTGGTCGTGACCGACTACACACCTCTAACCAATGGCTTCGTCTCCGGTCATGACCTGGAGTTCAAACGCCTTGCCCCTTGTCGGGGGAAGGAAGACCTCTGAGGTGCCGGCACATGGGCAACCACAAAGACAGCAAGAATGCTGTGGCCCTGCCGTCGCAGCGCCCGGGCACACGCCTCCAGCGTCGCACCTGTAACCATGACGTCGTCGACCAGCACAGCTTGCGACTCTGCTGGCATACCTCGCACCCTGACTTGCGCCCACCTGCGACGAAGGCGCTCTGCCCTTCCCCGGGGGGTGTGTCCGACGCCGCTGAGAACGTCGCTGATGACGGGACGCCCCCGCGACAACGCACGGAGCACCGGGAAGCCGGCAGTTCCTCGAGAGAGAGCACGAGCGATCAATTCCGTTGGCCAAAACCCGCGAAGGAAGAATCCTCTCGCTGAAGGTGGAATGGGAACCAGGACTAGATGTGGATGTTGTCGCCCGAGCTCAGCAAACTCACGGATCATTGCTTGGCTCACAAGCGCGGCGGTGAGATTTCGAACTCCGCCGTCTTTGATGGCCCCAACAACACGGCGCCGTGCGCCGCGATATGCCCCGCCAGAGATTACCGGCACCCCCCAGAGCGCTGTTGCAACGGCAATCGACGGGTGCGCTAGCGGCGTCTGAAGTCGCGCTAGACACCTGGAACACAGTGCAATGTCAGGGCGGAAACACCCGGCACACGACATCGGCGCCAGCAAAGACAACAACGACTGAAACACCACCGAACGCTAGGTGATTCTCACCCAGCGTCAGCGTCGATGTGCCGAACCGAGCACTAGACCCGCTGAGCGAGTACTGGTGGACAGTTAGCGCTGGGTCGCCAAGACTCCGGCTCGCTCGCCCGTGCCCTGCCAGCCGTTGCCCCGCGGCTGATAAATCAGGCCGTCATCAGAGAGCAGACGAAGGCCTGGAACCCCACCGATGGTGCTCACCAGCGTTGCCGGTCTTGTCGGGCGCCCCAGAGAGGTCGAACGGCCGTTGGTATCGAACACGACCACTTCACCAGCACCCGTCAGCGCGTCTTCGACGACAACGGCGACACTCGAATCGTCGACCCACGCTGCGTCCACGGCGCTGCCCGTGAGTGGACCCAGTTCCACGAAATCACCAAGAACTTCGGGGCGACAATCCTCATTTCGCTCGACAGCAGTCAACAACACTCGCACGCCGGTTGCAGTCTGCACCAGCAACAGCAACCGAGTGTTGTCTCGTGCGAGCTCGAAAGACACCAGCTCGGCTTCGTCCCCTAGCTCGATCGATATGGGCGAGGCCTGGCCATTTTGGGAAATTATGGTCACCATCTCGGGGGAGTAGAGCGACGTAGACGACCAGATATAACCACAGCTGTCGATGATTGGCCTGATCAAATCCGGGCGCTCATCGATCAGCGCAGCCGATTCGCCCTGACGCACCAACCAGAGCCCATCGAACCGTGTTGCCGCCACCTGCTCAAAAGTGGCCGAGTAAAAGATGCTACGAGGAAGGACGTTTGCCACCTGGGATGACAGACCCTCCAGTTGTTCAATCCGGCCCGCTTGAACATAGCCAAAACGACGATCCAGCAGCACCGCGATCCGACCATCGCGGCCACTAGCCAATGATGCACTTTCATCATCAAGGGGCGGAATGACCAACTCGACCTGATTCACGGAGAGGCGGGCTGACGAAATACCCTGAACCTGAGCCAAGCTGGCGCTCAGCTGCAACAACATCCGTGCCCTGGTCGCCTCATCCGCGCCCAAGACTGACGTCGTCAGGTCGACCTGGGCAACACCATCGGTGACGGGAATGGGTGTGAGGGCCAACTGGCTGCCCTCCGGGAACGCAGAGACTGTTGCGCCTTGATTGAGCCAAAACGAGGGCTCCTCCAGCAGCGAGCGCACGATCTTGGTCGACACTTCGCCGCGGCTGGCGAACCACCGGGAATCGGCAACTAAGTCGCGAAAACCCGAGGAGAAGTAGTAGAGCCGGTAACTGGAGAAGGCCTCGCCAAAAGCAGGCTCACTCAACACAATCCCCTCCGGAGCGCTACTAATGCGCCATTCGCCGGCTTCTTGAACAAGCTCAAACTCCAGCCGCTGGTCTGTTGCTGCATCAGCACTGGAGTAACGACCGAATTCGTCAACATTCGCGATAACGGGAACCGTAAAAACAATCGACGTCTCCGAGGAGGTCGTCACCACCGGCTCCCCTGCACGGATGGCTACCGAGAGGTTGGGATTCCAGACATCCAGCAGATTCTCTGCCAGGTAACTGCGTGCCACACGGTAGTTCTCTTGGGCTGCGGTCCCAGCAGCAATGAAACCCTGAACAATCTCTTCCTGGCTCGCCCCAGCCGAAGGCCCCGGAGGCAAGAAATCCACATCGGCGTTGCTCAAGGCGGTGTCAATCTCAGCGGATTGCACGTCTCCGGAGCTGGGAATCGACGTGCATGAACTCACCATCATCACACCAGCGAGAAATGACACCGCGAGCTTCTTCATCGCACCACCTGCTCGGTGGAGTCGACCGCGATTTCTCCGGACGCACTTGACACTTCGGGGGGAAGCGGCAAAGGAGCTAGCGACCACGACGCTAGAGGGCTGCGTGGGACAGTGAGGCGGAAACAACTGCCCTCGCCAGGCTTACTCCACACATCGATGCGGCCGCCGTGCGCGGCTGCGTCTTCTGTTGCAATGGCAAGGCCAAGGCCAGTTCCGCCGGTGGTGCGCTGGCGCGAAGGATCCGCGCGCCAGAAGCGGTCGAAGACGCGGTCGACTTCTTCCGCCTTCATTCCCACGCCCCAGTCCCGGACGGCTATGGAGACAGCCTCCTCATTGGAATCAATGAAGGTGACAATGGGTTTGCCCTCACCGTGGTCAATCGCATTACCCACAAAGTTCAAGACGATACGCCTGAGTCGACGCTGGTCGACTGCGAACTCGCCATACCCGCCGCGAACCTCAAGAATGAGGCCCGAACCCTTTTGTTGGGCCAGGGGTCCTAGCTGGTCAAGGCAGTCCTCGACGAGCGGAACAATGTTGACCTCATCGACTTCCAGCGCCACGGCACCCGCGTCATAGCGACTCATTTCCAGAAGGTCCGTGAGCATGCTTTCAAAGCGCTCAATTTGGGTGATGAGCAACTCGACGGTTCTGGCGTTCTCTTTGGTGAAGGAATCCTTTTGGCCATAGAGCACATCTCCAGCCAATCGGATGGTGGTCAGTGGGGTGCGAAGCTCGTGCGACACGTCCGAGACGAAACGTTGCTGAACCTTAGACAGGTTTGCCAAGCGAACAATTTGACGTTGCATGCTATCTGCCATCTTGTTGAACGACCGGGCGAGGACTGCGATCACATCTTCACCCTGTTCGGTAATGCGTTCTTCCAAGAAGCCCTCGGCGAGGCGCTCGGCGGTCCTCGCCGCCTGTCGCACGGGGCCGATGGCCAAGCGAACGACGAAGAACGTCACCACGCCGATGATCACCACCAAGGCCAAAGAACCACCCACCAGCACCTGCTGAATCAGGGTCAGGGTGGCCTGAACATCCGAGAGGTCATAGATGAGGTAGAGCTCGTACTGGCCAGCGCTTGGCACCTGAAAAGATGACGCAGCAACAATTCCCGGGCGCCGCTCCCCCTCCACCGTGATTGTCACCGACTGATAGTGGACAGGCCCGGAGTCGGTCACAACGGCTGATCGAAGTGCCGCTGAGACAACCGATACATCAAGTCCGGCGGTCGAGGTGGAGGTCATCGTTTGGGGCGTGATCTGCCCAGGTGTCCGAAGAATCGCAAAACCACCACCACCGGGGCTCGACTGGGCGGAGCGAATAGCGGTCTGCGCTGCTGTGTTCGCTGTCTCAATGTCAATCGCGCCAGCAGCCGTCACAGAATTATCAAACAGTGCCTGAGCCGTGCTGGTGGCGCGGGCGGTTTCGCTCACGATTTGGTTCACCCGGCCGGTGAAAAGGCTGTCGGCAATGGTGAGTGACATATACCCGCCGATGACGGTCACCGCCAGCCCCGACAGGGTTACCGTAATTGCCACTGTTCTCGTGAGCAGCGAACTGCGCCACAGACGAAAGGGAGCCCCCAGCAGGCGCAGGAAGGCCTGCCAGGCCGAAGCGATCATGAACCCGCGTCAGCAGACGCTGGTGTGCCACCAGCGCGATATCCAATGCCGCGAACGGTTTGAACGATGACCGGGTTATCCGGATCGAGTTCCACCTTGGCGCGCAGGCGCTGAACGTGAACGTTCACCAGTCTCGTGTCTGCCTTGTAGTGGTAACCCCACACCTGCTCGAGCAGCATTTCGCGGGTGAACACCTGCTGGGGCTTGAGGGCCAACGCCAACAACAGATCAAACTCCAAAGGGGTGAGGCTGATGACTGTGGTTCCCCGCCGCACTTCGTGCGCGGGGACATCAATAGTCACATCTCCCACGGTGATAACGCTCTGTGAGCCGACCGTGGAGGGGCGCAGACGGGTTTTGATGCGGGCAACCAACTCTTTGGGGTTGAAAGGCTTGACCACGTAATCATCGGCGCCGCTTTCTAAACCACGAACAACATCGGTGGTGTCACCTTTTGCGGTCAGCATGATAATCGGAACACCGCTGGTCTCGCGAATACGACTACACACCTCAATGCCATCAAGGCCCGGGAGCATCACATCGAGCAGCACCAAGTCGGGCTGTGAGGCTTCAATAGCGGCAAGCGCCTGCGCGCCGTCAAAAGCCTGAACAGGCGTGTAGCCCTCACCGCGCAAGACAATGCTGATCATTTCAGCAAGCGCAACATCGTCATCGACGACCAAAATACGACCGGACATTGTCACCCCCACTGCCTAACGGCATCGAAAGGTTTCTCGATGGTGCCTAAGCCTAGCCGAGACCGGCTCGGGCCTAGTAGCGGTAGTGCTCGACCTTGTAGGGACCGGCCTTGGGCACACCGATATAGGAAGCCTGCTTGTCACTGAGCTCCGTGAGCTCAATGCCCAGTGCCGAGAGGTGCAGGCGAGCCACCTTCTCGTCCAGGTGCTTGGGCAACATGTGAACGCCCAACGGATACGCGGAGCCATTGGTGAAGATTTCGATCTGGGCCAACACCTGATTGGTGAACGAGTTGCTCATCACGAAGCTGGGGTGACCAGTAGCGTTCCCCAGGTTCATCAAACGGCCTTCGCTCAACAGCAGAATGCTGCGACCGTTTGGCAGCTGCCATTCGTGAACCTGTGGCTTGATTTCAATGCGCGTGGCACCAGCGAGGCTCTCGAGTGCGGCCATATCGATTTCATTGTCGAAGTGGCCGACGTTAGCAACGATTGACTGGTGCTTCAGGGACATGAGGTGGTCAACGGTGACAACGTCCACGTTTCCCGTTGCGGTGATGAGAATGTCGACCTTGTCGATAACGCTCTCAAGCTTGGCGACCTGGTAACCATCCATGGCGGCCTGGAGGGCCAAGATGGGGTCAATCTCAGAGACAATCACGCGAGCGCCCTGGCCGCGCAAGGATTCACACGAGCCCTTACCCACATCGCCATAGCCACAGACAAAAGCAACCTTGCCACTCATGAAAGTGTCAGTGGCGCGGTTCAAACCATCGATCAGCGAGTGACGAACGCCGTATTTGTTATCGAACTTCGACTTTGTGACCGAGTCATTGACGTTGATGGCCGGGAAGAGAAGCTTGCCCTCTTTGAAGAACTCATAGAGGCGGTGAACACCGGTGGTGGTCTCCTCGGTGACGCCCATGATCTGAGGCGCAATCTGGGTGAAGCGGGTAGGAGTTTCCTGGAGGCTGCGACGCAGAACGTCGAGGACAACCTTCCATTCGGCGGAATCCTCGGCCGTGGGCTGTGGCACAACGCCAGCTTTTTCGAACTCAACACCCTTGTGGACGAGCATGGTGGCGTCTCC
>JBIIFP010000027.1:0-18609 GCA_044237205.1 Pontimonas sp.
CGCCCTAGGCTCGAAGCCGATCTAGCGCGGTCTGCAGGTCCTCAGGGTATGTGCTGACAACGGTGATCTGCTTGTGGCTCACCGGATGAAGGAACGATAATTCCATGGCGTGGAGCCATTGGCGGTCCAGCCCTAGTCGCCGCGCGAGAACGGGATCCGCGCCATAAAGGGTGTCGCCGGCAATGGGGTGGCGGTGCGCTGCCATGTGCACACGAATTTGATGCGTGCGCCCTGTCTCTAAACTCACGCTCACGAGCGATGCGGCAGGAAACGCTTCTAGCGTTTCATAATGGGTAATCGAATCGCGCCCGCCGGCGACGACAGCAAACTTCCAGGACGAGCTGGGGTGTCGGCCAATGGGGGCATCGATAGTTCCGGTACTCGGATCGGGGTGCCCCTGAACGAGGGCGTGGTAAATCTTCTCCACTTCGCGGGCTTTGAACGCCCGTTTCAGAACGCTGTAGGCGACCTCACTCTTAGCGACCGCCATCAGGCCGGATGTTCCCACATCTAGGCGGTGCACAATCCCCTGGCGCTCAGGTGGGCCGGAGGTTGAAATGCGATAGCCAGCACCGGCCAGTGCCCCGAGCACGCTCGGCCCATCCCAGCTCGGCGCTGGATGGGCAGCGAGCCCCGGTGGCTTATCAACGACCACGACGTCGTCGTCGTCATAGACAATCGACATCGAATCCACGATCACCGGTTCAATGCTCGGGGGTTTCTTGGGCTCAAAACTGACATCTAAATGATCACCGGCTGCCACCCGATCGCTCTTTACACCGGGCTTGCCTGCAACGAGCGCGCCGCCTTGATCGATGACTTCCTGCGCAAAGGCCCTGGAGAAACCAAACAACCTTGAGAGGACAATATCCAGGCGCTCACCACCAAGACCTTCAGGTACTGCCATGGACCGGTTTTCAACCACGCGGCGGTCCTGTATCGCCAAGCGCACTGGGTGCGCAGTAGGTCATCCCGCCGGAGGTCACGCCCGAGGGGGCTCGGCTGGAGCCGACGTGGACTCCAAAGAACGCAGCTGGTCGTTGATGAAGGAGGTCAAACTCCGGCGGTACTCCCGCTCGAAGTTGCGAAGCTGGTCAACAGACGCCTGAACGCCGGAGCGCTGGGTCTCGAGGTGCGCCACGTGCGCACGGTGCTCAGCCTCAGCCTCAGCAACGATACGGGCGGCCTGCGCGTGACCCTCGGCAATAAGCTCATCGCGCTTCTGGATACCTTCGCGCACATGCTCCTCGTGGAGGCGACGTGCAAGTTGAAGAAGGTTGTTCGCATTCTCGGTGTCAACGCCCTCGAGGGCGGTCGCCAGAGGGGCTGCGATGCCGACTGAACCGGTATATCCGCCACTTCGCTGCAACTCAGATATGCGGGCGTCGCTGGTAGCAATTTTCTTAGCCAACTCGTCGTTCTCCGAGATAAGGCGACGCATTACGACGACTACCTCGTCGAGAAAGTCGTCTACCTCGTCCTGGTCATAGCCCTCGCGGAACTTCGTAGCCTGAAAGCGCTTATTGACAATGTCTTCTGGAGTCAGTGCCATGGAAACATACCTCGTTACTGTCGTGGGGTCCCAGCACGCAACTGAGGTTGTCGCGCAGGTTCATCTTCGGCGCCTTCTACCCTAGCGCTAGGGCAGAAGAATGAGGGTATCTACTAGCGAAAGCCGCCAACAATCGAGAGTGCAAAGAGTGTCGCGATCATGACCACGCTCCAGCCCAAATCGAGTGCTGCTCCACCGAAGCGAATCTGTGGGACGAAGCGTCTTGCAGCGCTCAAGGGCTTGTCGGTGACGCTGTAGGAGAGTTCAGCGACCACCAGAAGCGGGCCTTTGGGGGTGAAGTTCTTAGAGAGCACGCGCACCCAGTCAAAAATAAATCTCAACCAGAGGGCGATAAAAAATACGTAGAGAACAACGTAGGCGATTGTCGCAAGCAAGGAAATCATGATGCGACCATTATCCCTGACCCACCCGAGAGTCGGGCGAGGCTAGTCGAGCAGCGAAGCGTCGACTTCGGATTCGAATCCGTCGCCGTCGCCGCTAACCAACACGTGGGAAGGTGAGAGCAAGAAGACCTTGGCGGTCACACGCTCAATGTGACCGGAGAGACCCTGCGACAAGCCGCTAGCAAAGTCGACGAGTCGACGAGCCTCAGACTCACTCATCTGCGTGAGGTTAATGATGACGGGGACGCCCTCGCGGAAGGTCTCTGCGATTACACGCGCGTCGTCATACT
Source organism: Pontimonas sp. (assembly GCA_044237205.1). GTDB lineage: Bacteria > Actinomycetota > Actinomycetes > Actinomycetales > Microbacteriaceae > Pontimonas. The sequence goes on from JBIIFP010000027.1 coordinate 2,247, forward strand.
TCTTGGGGTGGACAGTCAAAATCTCGTTCACGTCACTCATCCCTTGTGATTTACCGCCGCGGCGGAGCGGGGTAACGGTGGCACGCTGAGCGGGAGCCTGGGAAGCCTGCTGAGCGACGGGGCGCTGGGGGGCGTCATAGTAGGACTCCTCGGCAAGCCCGAGAAACTCAAGTGTCTTGCGTAGCGGATTCGACATGTGTGCCTCTTTTCGCGGTGAATACTGTTTAAGGCTAGGCGTCAGCGGGCCGTTTACCCGTGATTGCCGTGCCAATGCGCAGGTGTGTCGCGCCGAGTGCAATAGCGGCTTCAAAATCCCCCGACATGCCAATCGACAGGTCCCGCGCCCCGGGAGCAAGTGCGCGAACCCGGGTGGCATACTCCAGGACCCGGTCGAAAGCACGAGAAGGTTCCTCGTCGACCGGAGCGACGGCCATCACGCCCCGAAGCTTGAGTAGCGGAACTTGCAGCACGGCTTCGCACAGAGCCTCCAGTTCTACCGGCAGCACACCGCCACGCCCCGGTACGTCGGTGAGATTGATTTCTAGGAAAACGTCGACCTCTCGTTGCTGGGTGGCAAGGGCCGAGACGAGAGAGAGCCTGTCCACAGAATGGATCACGTGCGCATACTCCGCTACCGCTCGGGCTTTATTCGACTGGAGCTGCCCGATGAAGTGCCAGGTCAGATCAAGCTCGGCCAGCTCGCCATGTTTTGCCACTGCCTCTTGGTGCCGGTTCTCCCCCACGTGGCGAATTCCCAGCGCATACAAGTCTCGAACAAGCTGGGCTGGATGGAACTTTGTCACCACAATCGTGGTGATCTCGGATGCCTCGCGCCCAGAAGCGCGGGCGGCGGCGGCGATACGTTCGTGAACCTCAGTAACCCGGGCTTCAAGGGTGTCCCCCACGGACTGCACTACCTCAAAAAGTCGGGCACATCGAGATCGGCGGCATCATCGGCGTCAGCAGCAAACACTGGCGCTTCCGTAGCGACCGACTGGTGGTCCTCGGGAAGCAACCAAGACTCCTCGGGCTTGCCCCCAGCCGCTTCGGGTGCCTCCGCCTCAACCGGAGCAACCCCAGAGGCAACAGGCGCGCTTTTACGCTCCTGAGATTCGGCGAAGCCTGCAGCAATTACCGTCACGCGAACCTCATCGCCGAGAGAATCATCAATGACCGCTCCGAAGATGATGTTGGCATCTGGGTGGACAGCTTCTTCGACAAGTTTGGCAGCATCGCTTATTTCATAGAGGCCCAGGTTGGAACCACCCTGAATCGAGAGTAAAACGCCGTGGGCACCCTCGATACTCGACTCCAGCAGCGGCGAGGCAATAGCAAGTTCCGCTGCCTTGATTGCGCGGTCAGCGCCCCTGGCCGACCCGATGCCCATCAGAGCGGTGCCGGCATCCTGCATGACCGACTTCACATCGGCAAAGTCCAGGTTGATAAGCCCTGGCGTAGTAATCAAGTCGGTAATTCCTTGCACACCCGCCAAGAGCACGTGGTCGGCCGTCTCGAAGGCTTCGAGCATGCTGATGGTGCGGTCAGAAATCTCGAGAAGACGATCGTTAGGAACGACGATGAGCGTGTCCACCTCGTCCTTGAGCGCTTGAACACCAACCTCGGCCTGGGCCATGCGGCGTTTTCCTTCAAACCCGAAAGGCTTGGTCACAATTCCCACCGTAAGGGCGCCGATCGACCTGGCAATGCGGGCAACCACAGGTGCGCCGCCAGTGCCCGTGCCGCCACCCTCACCCGCAGTAACAAACACCATGTCGGCTCCAGCCAGAGCCTGCTCGATTTCTTCCAGGTGGTCTTCTGCAGCTCGGCGGCCAACCTCGGGGTCAGCGCCCGCGCCCAGCCCGCGAGTGAGTTCGCGCCCCACATCCAGCTTCACATCGGCGTCGCTCATCAGAAGTGCCTGAGCGTCGGTGTTAATGGCGATAAATTCCACGCCGCGCAAACCCTTGTCGATCATGCGATTAATTGCATTGACACCGCCACCACCGACACCCACCACTTTGATGACTGCGAGGTAATTGTGTTGACCGGACACCGGTACTCCCTTTCGCTAAACTCTCAACCTCTAGTTGAAGATTAGAGTTTTATTCACTTTTGCCGTGACACGACGCTAAAGCGCAATGCCATTCTGCTGGCGGAGGCTCTGGGCGTGTCGCGGAACCCGCCACAACAAAAGAAACCTCAGTCCTGCCGACGAACAACCACACTGTCCGGCGTTGTGACGTCGATGACCTGCGGTTGGCCCACCCCAGCTGCCGACAACGCGGCACCCAAAACTCGCGCTTTTTCTCTGGAGCGCTCAGCACTCCCCCACATCACTTCGTGGGAGCTGCCTCTCATGGTGAAGCGCACGTCATCGAGGGTTGACGCCGTCACATCCTCGACACTCCGGGATATCTCGGGTGGTAAGGCAAGAAGCACCCGGGACACGGCTTCAAAGCTTGGTGATGTGGGATCAGCGTCCACCAGGATGATGGGTAGTTCCTCAGGTGGCTCGGGTTGGGACCACAGCTCAACCGCCGCAGCGTCGACCACAACGAACACGCCGCCGCGCGATACCGCCCCGAGAGGTTGGCGTTCGTTGAGAATGATGACGAGTGTCCCCGGTGGCTCAATGCGGGTCTCAAACGCCTGGATGACCCGCATCGACTTGAGCGCGTTGGCGACGCGATCATTACTAATCCGCGCCAATGGCTCCCCGTAAAGCCCAGCCAGCGCTTCTTGTATCTCTGCTTCGGAGATTGTGGTCGAGCCTTCAACCTGCACGTCGCGCAGGGCGAGAGCCGGGGAAAGCACCAACACGACCGTAGTCAAGACCACCACGGCAATACTGGCCAGTGACGCGGCCCACACCCGCCTGCGGCGTCTCGTCGCGTGGGTGAAGCCCTTGAACTCGGCCTTCTCAGCCTTCTGTCGCCGCTTGGAGGCTTCTCGCACGACTGACTGAGCCGTACTGGGTCGCCGCGGGCCGGCAGAGGACCGTGTCTTCTTGGCGGAAAAATCGTCAGGACGCCGCATCGTGGCCCTCATCCCAGACTCGCTTCGTTTCCAGCAACTGAGGAACGATCTGATATAGGTCGCCCGTGGACATTGTCAGAATAATGTCGCCCGGCTTCGCCAGAGCAACTGCGCGCTCACACGCCCGAGACCAATCAGGCTCAAAATCGAAGGAATACCCGGGCGGGATTTTCTCGAGTATCAGATGCGTGGTCACACCCTCAATGGGGTCTTCCCTGGATCCGAAGATGTCGAGAAATATCGTGTGGTCGCTGCCCGCGGCAAACGCCCCAGCCAACTCTGCGGCCATGTATTGGGTCCTGGAGAAGAGATGCGGCTGAAACATCGTGATGACACGGCCGGCGCCCACAACAGCCCGCGCGGTCTCCAGCGCCGCCGCAACCTCTGTCGGGTGGTGAGCGTGATCGTCAAAAAAGCGAACGCCGCCAAGCTCCCCATGGAACTGGAATCGACGGTCAGCTCCACTAAACCCACTCACCGCATGCGCTGCCTCGGCGAGCGACAGGCCTGCATCGACGAGCACACCGGCAACTCCTACGGCGTTGAGCGCGTTGAGCCGACCCGGAACAGCAAGCACAATCTCGGCGTGCTCACCGGCGTAGGTGATGTGCGCACGGGCCACGGGTGCCGGATCCACGCTCGCAATGTGAAAGTCAGCGTCAGGAGAAAAACCGTAAGTCTTGACCAGTGAGACACCAGAGAGTCGTTTGGCAAGTTCGCGGGTGCCTTCGTCGTCCGCACACAACACAACGCCGTGGGTTGCAGTTCTGGCAAAAGCCTCAAACGCTTCGTAAATGGCGTCCATCCCGCCGTAGAAATCAAGATGGTCCGCTGCGACATTCGTAATCAGCACCGTGGAGGGGTGATAGGTCAAGAATGAGCGGTCTGACTCGTCAGCTTCAATCGCAAACAGTTCGGCTCCACCAGTGCGCGAAGAGACTCCCCACTGGCTGACCACACCACCGTTCACGAAACCCGCATCAATTCCAGCGCGATGGAGCGCACTGGCGAGCATCGCCGTGGACGTTGTCTTTCCGTGGGAACCAGCTACCGCAAGGACGGTTTTGCCGCGCATGACCCACCGCAGAGCACTCGAGCGATGGATAACGGCAAGCCCCCTGGAATACGCCTCGACCAGCTCAGGATTTGCATCCCTCACCGCACTCGAGGCGACAACTGTGTCCGCGTCGCCGAGATGAGTCGAGTCGTGACCGATGAACACGGTGATGCCAGCATCTCTCAGGGATCCAACAACTTCCGTCTCAGAACGGTCAGAGCCAGTGACGACCACACCCTGCTCGGCCATCACGCGGGCAATACCGCTCATGCCCGAGCCAGCTATTCCAATGAAGTGCGCGCGGGAAATGCTCTCGGGAAGGTCACCGCCAGGTAGTGGTTTCACGGACCCTCGCTCTCTCGGGAGGGAAGCGCGTCCATCATGACCTCAACAAAAGCCTCCGTGGCGCGGGGGCGGCCAAGGCCGGCCGCGTTGGTGCGCATGCGGGCAAGAGCCGTCTCGTCGCCGAGCAGCGGGAGCGCAATCTCTCGAACCCACTCGGGGGTGAAATCCTGATCGCGCACAAGCACAGCGGCCTGCGCAGCGACACTGTCAGCGGCGTTCTTTTCTTGCTCGCCATTACCCACTGGGTAGGGGACAAAAATTGCGGGCAACCCGAGTACCTGAATCTCCGATACCGTCGCTGCCCCCGCGCGAGAAATCACTGCACTGGCCGCGGCAAAAGCGAGATCCATGCGATCGCAATATGACAGAGCCACATAACCAGGGGCGGCCGCCGGCAGCGGATTCCTGCTACCAACGATGTGCAGAACCTGCCAATCGAGAGCAAGGATGTCCCCCAGCGCTGCGGCCAGGGTTCCATTAAGGGTCTGAGAGCCCTGCGAACCACCAGTCACCAGAAGTGTCCTCTTATCTGGCTTCAACCCAAAAGCCGTCCTCCCGGTAGACGCGGTGGGCGCGGACGTCGGGTGAGTAATGCTCCTCGCCAAGGGCATTCCCAACACTCTGGAGTGGGGCAACTGGGTCTGACTGAAGGTAGTAACCACGAAGCGAGTGAGCTTGGCGCCAAGTTTGTTGGCGAAGCCAGGAACAGAATTCGCCTCGTGGATCACGAGAGGTGTCCTGGTGAGCCAGGCCGCAACATAGCTTGGCGCCGAGGCGTAACCCCCAAATCCCGCGACTACGTCTGCTCGGTGACGGCTGACCAACCAGACGACCTTGCCCACCGCGATGGCGAAACGGGGCCAAAACAGGAGTGCACCAAGACTCATCTTCCGGGGCATGGGAAGCCTTGCCGTTGTGGCCAAGGCAAATCCCGCTGCAGGGACTAGACGGGATTCCAGCCCCTGGGCTGTGCCGACCACCATGATGTCCGAGGGCAGGCAATGCCCCTGTCGCACGAGCTCATTCGCCACCGCGAGCAGGGGGTTGACGTGGCCGGCGGTGCCCCCGCCCGCCAGAAGAACTCGAGTCATCGAGTAGTCGCCCTTCGTCGTGCCCTGTAGTCGGTCACTGACTCAGAACCGGTGCGGTTGAGAGCCATAACCAAACCGATAGCAATCAACGACGAAAGCAACGCTGAACCACCCATGGACACAAAGGGAAGCGGCACACCCAAAACGGGAAGAAACTCGAGTACCACCGCGATGTTCACCAGCGCCTGACCGATTAGCCAGACCATAACACCGCCGGTAACGATTCTGGCAAAAGGGTCCTGCTGGGCTCGAACCATGCGAGCCATCGCAATCGCAAGGACGACAAAGGCGACCATGACCAGGGTTGTTCCCGCCAGGCCCAACTCTTCGCCAACGATGGCAAAGATGAAGTCGGTCTCCGCTGCAGGCAACCAGGACCATTTGGCGCGGGAATTCCCGAGCCCCACTCCCAAAAGGCCACCAGAGCCCAGCGCATAGGTCGAGTGGATGCTCTGCCAACACACATTCTGATAATCCGCCTCGGTGCAGCCAGAGAACCAGGTCATGATGCGACTGACACGGGAAGGGCTGAGTACAGCGAAAATTCCCAGGAATGCCCCGAAGACACCCATGAGAACCGCCAAGTGGGCAAGCCGAATTCCCGCCAAGAACGCAACACCCAAGGCAATCATCGTCATAATGCCCACTGTTCCCAGGTCACGACCGGCAACAACCAAAGCTAGTGCCACGCCAACACCCACCGCGAGCGGGCGCAGAAGCACACGGTAGTCGTGGAGATAATCGAGGCGATCCGACAGGATTGCCGCCATCCAGGCGATTAAGGCGACCTTCAAAATTTCCGACGGCTGGCCACTAAAGCCTGCAATGTTGACCCAGGCGCGGTTCCCGCCCTCAGTGATTCCAAAAGCAGTGAAGACCAGGGCCTGAAACACCAACGCGGCTAGGAATATCGCCGGGGTCGCCCGCTTTATTTGGATGGGCTTCAGACGCGAAACCGTCAACATCAAGGGAATGCCCAGCAGCGCCCAGAGTGCCTGCCTGACAAACGTGGCAAAAAAGTTACCGTCGTTGCCGAGCGCGGAACCGACGAATGACGAGGAGAGCACCATCACCAAACCAAAAGCAACCAAAAACAATACGGTCGCCACCATGACGACATATTCGCCAGATTCCGCGCGGAAGAGCCGCTTTACGCTGATGACCATCCGAGGTTTGCCCGCAGGTGAGCGAGAAGGTGAGCGCACAGTTGTTGTCACGGTGCCACCTTCCTCAGATTGAGAGCGTGCCGACCCTGGGGGGCCAACAGTGCATCTCTAAGTGTGAACCTGGTGAGCGCTTGGAGGCGATAGGGCGCGCCGGTATGTCCCCAGGCGCCAGCGAACCCTACGGGAGGGTTACAACGCCCGCGATGAGCGCGGGTGGGACATCGTAGGAACGCGCAATCGCTATGGCGGCAAGAACAGTAGGCAAATCATCGGGAATCACCCACCCGGCTTCCTGCAGCTCCTCCGTGGTGGAGATCTCGAGGGCCTGGTGGGCGCGATCATCGAGAAATGCCCGGTCGCAGAGGATGCCCTCCACAAGCCCCAGATCGCTCATCCCCGGTGAATCGAGCCCAATTCCGATCGCCCTCGCGCCCTCCAGCACATCGGCGTCCTTTACCATTTCCTCGGTGGGGCCAACGCTGCGGCGATAAATGCAGGCGTTTGTTGTCGCATCAAACCGCGTACCAGTGGGATCTCCGGCGCCATCACCCAGAGACACCGTGAGCACAGGCCTCCGAAGCGCCTCGGGATAGCGTTGCCACCACCCCAGTCCAGCGGAGCCAGAGGCAATGACGAGCGTTGTGTATGGCTCGGGGTCGCGCAGCGCATCGAGTAGAGGGCTGCTCTCTAGGCCGACGTGGCGCACCATGTGACCATCGGCCACGAGAATGCGCGTTGCCAAGTCGGCAATCCGAGGCCCATCGGTCTCTCCAACGACGACGACCCACTGCGCTACAACGTCCGCCTTATCACGAACCCTCCACGCAAAATCCACATCTGACCACACGGGGACACCGGTGTCGACCAGCGCCGCTGCAACGGAATCGTCGAGTGCAATATCGGGGGAAACCACAGCCAGATCGGCCCCGTGACCAAGTGCTGCCTGGACCCTGTTCTGCGCATCGCTTGATACGTGAACACTGGCACCGATCACCTCGGCGATTCGCACGACATCTGCCTGGGCTTCTGGGGCGAGCGCCAAAACCTCTGCCCCGAGTTCCACCAGAGTGTCTACGACCGCGAAACCGGTGGCATCAAGGCCCACAACCACTACCCTGAGGCCCGACCAATCACTGTGCCAACTGGTCAGGGTATCCAGCGAGGAAGCCATCAACGACTGAGCCACTCCAAATAGAAGAGACCAGCGCCAGCAGCCGCAAACAGACCAGCTATGAGCCAGAATCTGACCACGATAGTGACCTCAGCCCATCCCTTGATTTCGTAATGGTGGTGCAGTGGCGACGAGTAGAAGACCCGTTTGCCCCCGGTGGCTTTGAAATACAGCCTCTGAATGATTACCGACCCCGTCAGGATGACGAACAGACCACCGACAATAGGCAACAAGACTTCAGTGCGTGAGAACAGCGCCAGCGCTGCCACGCCGCCACCCAGGCTCAAGGAGCCTGTGTCGCCCATGAAAATTTTTGCGGGCGAGGTGTTCCACCAGAGAAACCCGATCAGGCTCGCGGAAATGATGGCGGCCACGGAAGTCAGCTCCAGCGAATCACGCACTTCATAACACTTATAAAGATTCTCTTCATCAACTACACCGCGGAAACACGATTGATTGAACTGCCAGAAGGTGATCATGACGTAGGCGACAAACACCAGAATTGAGGACCCGCTGGCTAGGCCATCCAAGCCGTCGGTGAGGTTGACCGCGTTGGACGTTCCCACAATGATCAAGCTCGCCCACACTGCAAAGGCAACCATGGCGCCAATCTGACCCAGTCCGACAAAGGACACCACGTCGGCGTTACGAATCAGAGAAATACCGAGCGCTGCAGGGGTCTGGTTGTCCCTGTCGGGGAAAGACACAGCCAGCACAGCAAAGCCCACAGAGGCAAGTATCTGGCCGATGACTTTAGCTCGCGGACTGAGCCCCAGAGACTGCTGCCGACGGACCTTAGAGAAGTCATCGAGAAATCCGACAATCCCGAGCGTGACCATGAGCCCAATGACCAACACCGCTGACTGGGTCACCGGTGCGCCTTCGATCAGGTGCGCGCCGAAGTACCCGGCGACGACGGACAAAAGAATGACAATGCCGCCCATTGTGGGTGTTCCACGCTTAACGAAGTGGGTTTTCGGGCCATCCTGGCGGATGAACTGTCCCCAGCCAAGTTTCTCAAAAAGTCGAATGAACAGTGGTGTCAGGAACAGGGAGAAGAAGAGCGCGATAGCGCTCCCGAGTAACAGAATCCTCACGAGAGATCCTCCGCAAGTCGCCTGGCGAGGGGGAGAAGCGACTGTCCCGTCGTACCCATCACGAGCACCACATCCTCCGGCCGGATAAACGCACGGATGTCATCGTACGCGTCATCGACGCTTACACAGTGCTGCGACTCTCCATCCCACGAGCCCTCCCTGCCCACCGAGAGAAACAGCGCTCTAGCATCCGGGCCCACAGCAAAAACCTGGTTAACATTCAGCCGCACCATGAGCGCGCCAAAGGCTCCCAGGTCGTCATAGTCCGAGTCCCCGTCAAAATCCAGCGCCCCCGCTGCAACAACCACTCGCCGTTGCCTGGCGGCGAGACCCGTCACAATCTTGAGCGATGTGGCCGCATCATCAACTCCCCGTGTTCCCGTGTCATCAATGACGAGCACGCCCTGGCCCACTGAATGAACATCGAGGATGTGAGGTTCATGCGCATCCCCCAGAGCAGTAACGGCCCCACCGAGGCTTGCCCCGTTAGCGACAGCAGATCGAATACCGCGAAGCGCCTCCTGCAGGAGCCCCGGGGCCATCGTCTCAATCTCCCAGGTAAGCCGGTCGGCTCCGGCGACCAGCACTCCCCCTGACCGGCCCCAGTCAGTCCACGGATCTTCCAGGACGACCTCAACCATCGGTTCGCTCCGGGGCGAAGCCGGCCTCGCGGAGGGCCGCGCGCGCCTCATCCCGGGCGGAATAGGGCACCTTCTCCCCGCCGATATCGCGATAGTTCTGGGATCCTGGGCCGCTCCACAGGACGCTATCGCCCTCCCCCACCATCGAAATTGCCTGGCGGATGGCCTCGCTCGGATCAGGGACCTCAAACCACGTGGAGCCCTCCACCGAGGCCACCCCTTCGAGGAGTCCGGCACGAATCACAGCGGGATCTTCACGCCGGGGATCATCGTCGGTGACAATGACGACATCGGCAAGTCTGGCGGCAGTCGCCCCCATGAGCGGACGTTTGGATGCGTCTCGGTTACCAGAAGTGCCACACACCATAACAAGCTTCCCACTCGTGCGTGAGCGAAGAGTTTCTAACGTCGCCCGGTAGGCGTCTTCACTGCGACCGGCATCCACAAAAACCTGCGGGCCACTGGGTCCAGAGACTCTCTCCACGCGACCCGGCACAAACACCGGAATCCCTGGGGTTCCTGGCCCCATGGCTCTGGCCAGTTCGGTGGGAAGGACCCCGTGAAGGATCAGCATCACGGCCGCTAGGGCCGCATTGGCCACCATGTGTTCCCCGATAATCGGAGCCACGAGTTCGATGTCCTCTCCCCCAGGCGCCCTCAACGAGAACGTCGTGGTGTCTCCCTCGATTGCCGTGATGGCATAGCGCCAATGGGGCATGCCCTCCACACCCTCTGACTCGCTCCCCCCGACCGTCCAGTGCGGGATGGTGGTCCCTCGCGCCAAGTCAAGACCCCAGGGTGTGTCCACGCATATGACCGCTTTGCGCGCACGCTCGGGAGTAAACAAAGCCGCCTTGGCGGCCAAATAGGTGTTCATGTCGCCAAAGTCTTCGAAATGGTCATGGCTCAAATTCGTGAACCCGGCAACATCGACCATCACGCGATCGAGGCGGTTCTTCTCCAAAGCCTGGGCACTGACTTCGATGGCCAGACCGCTGACACCCTGCTCTTTGGCCAGCGCCACCATGGCGTGAATGTCAGGAGCCTCAGGGGTTGTCAGCGTGCTCTTGTAAGGAACACCCGCTACAGCCCGTTCCGCGGTCGTCGACAGAGCGGTCGCCCAACCGAGGCCTCTCATGAGCGCATCCAGGAGAAAGGCTGTGGATGTTTTCCCGTTTGTTCCGGTCACGGCGACGATGGCCATAGCTCCGATATCGCTGGTGCCATAAATCTCCGCGGCAATCGAGCCCAGATGTGATCGCGGCGCCTCAATCACAATCCGCGGTGTTTCCTCGGGTAGGGCAGCGGCACCCTCAGCATCGGTCAGAACCGCAGCAGCGCCGGCATCCGCAGCAGATGGCCAGAACTCTATTCCGTGGCGGTTCGCGCCAGGAAGCGCCGCAAAGAGATCGCCCGGTTGAATTAGGGCCGTGTGCAGGGCGACGCCGGTGACCGGCACATCCGGGCCGAGCTGAAGGGCCTGCACGGCTTGGGCCAGAGCCGAAATAGGAAGTGGCGTGGGACGCTGCGGACGAGGAATCTCAGCCATCAACGCCCTCTCCTGTCGCCGGCCCGTCCGGGTGCTACTACCAGGTTAGCGGGGGGACAACAGCTGGTTCGCTCGAGGGGGCAACCCGATAGTGCTTCAGAACATGGGACATCAGGTCCTGAAACGCCGGGGCGGCCGCCGAGGACACCTTTGACGTCTGGGGTTTATAGAAAGAGACCAGAACCACGTACTCCGGGTTTTCGGCGGGGGCCATGCCAGCCAACGAGATCACACGTTCTGACCCGTAACCGGTTGAGCTCGCGATTTCCGCTGTTCCCGTCTTGGCGGCGATTCGGTAGCCGGGGACTTCGAGGACAGGGCGCAGAGCGCTCTGGCTGACGACCGTTTCAAGAATATTGACGGTCTGGCGGGCCGCCGAAGCCGATACAACCTGCACTGGTTCCGAAATTGGCGCCTCAATGAATTCACCCTGGTTCGTCGTGCACCCGTCGTAGAGGCGAAGCGGCAGACGGACTCCGTCGTTCGCCAGGGCTTGGTAAGCACCGGCCATCTGCACCGCAGTCACCGAAATACCCTGGCCGTAGAGCTGAGCAAACCGGGTAAAGGAGTCATAGTTTTCAGGGGACGCGAGAACGCCAGTGGATTCACCGAGGAAGTCCACAGCTGTCTTCTCGCCAAACCCAAAGGCCTTGAAATACTCGTAGGCCTGTTGCTTTGGCATGCGTTCGCCGAGCACCGCCATACCGGTGTTGGAGGAAGTTTGAAGGACACCGGCGGTGGTGAGCTGCCTGGCGTCAGAGACCAACATGTTTTTGATGAACCGTCCGGAACCAATGTTGTAGAAACCTGGAGCGACAATTCGATCAGAGGAGGTGGTGTGACCGCCATCAATCAGCATGGCTACAGCCATCGACTTCATAATCGATCCGGGCTCATAGGGCGAGCTGAAGGTTCTGGCACCCATGTGTTCGGGCGGAGCATCAGTGAAGTCATTGGGGTCAAAGGTCGGCCAGTCGGCTGCCGCCAGAATGTGGCCATCACTCACCCGCACAACGATTGCGCTGCCATGCTGTGCCTGGAGAGCACTTCCATGTTCCGCCAACTGTTGGAGGACATACCACTGAAGGTCGCTGTCAATCGTGAGATGGACGTTCCCACCATGGATGGGGTCCTCGACCAAGGTGGTGGTTCCTGGCAATCGCACGCCGTCGGCACCCTTTTGATAGGTCGCAACCCCGTTTTGAGCCATCAGGCATTCATTGTCGGCGAGCTCTACCCCGCCGAGGGGTTGATCGCGGCCGAGCATTCCTGTGAGGTTGGCCGTCACTGGACCGAAGGGATAAGTCCGCTCGCGGATTAGATCAATTTGGAGCCAGGGAATATCGAGTTCCCTCAGGGCATCTTTTGCTTCTGGTGTGACTCCCTTGATCAAATAGGTGAACTGAGCTGTGGGGTCGTTCGACATCGCATAGAGCATCTCGTCGTAGTTCCCCCCGGTCACCTGGGCAATCTCGGCGAGAGCCTGAGCTAGTGGAACGACCACGCCAGCGCGCCGGAAGTCGCCCGCTTTAGAGGGGTTGACGCTGACGTCGTAGCGGTCAACGTCCAGAGCGAGATCGTTGCCAAACTGATCGACAATCGAGCCGCGGGACGCCCAGAGCGTCTCGCTCGTGGTGCGCACCTGCAGTGACTGCTCCTGAAGCTCAGCTGCTCGAACGATCTGAACGTCCACCAGACGCCCGACGAAGACAAGAGAGACCAGCATCACCATCGCGAGGGCAAACGCTACGCGACGCCCCGACATGCGTTGGTGATGCATCAGCCCTGCTTACCTCGTCGTGGGTGACGGGATTGACCCGCCAAATCGTGGAGTGGTCGGAGCAGGGGTTGCGGGGGTTAGGGCCGTAGGTCTTGCGCTCGGGGTTGCTACGGGGGCCACAGCCGTGGTCGATTGCTCCACAATCTCAGGAGCAACTTGTTCGGGCGCGGTGACGGATTCGTAGACAGCAGCAATAATCGCCGGGGGCGTGACCCTTTCGCTGCCAGCGGTCACTGGGTACACGGCGGAACCGGAACCCGCGGTGGCAGGCTCGGCTTCGCCGACGACACTCGAGTCAGAAAGCCTCAGATAAGCGGGGTCATTGTCGGCCACCATGCCCATCGACGTGGCAAGCCCTGCGAGAGTGTCGGGAGCAATGAGAGCGTTAATATCTTCTGCCACCATCTGACGTTTCTGTTCGGTGTGACGCATTTCACCCTTGAGTGAGGCAATTTCATACGCTCCACCAGAGAGTGCGATCGAGAGCATGAGCTGCACTGCGAGGATTGCAAAAATTCCCATCAGCGTGACCACGATATATCGCAGCTTCGGTGCCGCAGGGGTGGCTAGGCCTTGGCGTGTCGGCCGGGAGGCTGACTCGCGAGACTTCGAATTGGGTTTGACAGTGAGGACGCTCATCGGGTGACCTTTCTGAGTTTTTCGGCTGCACGAAGGCGAACCGAGGCTGCGCGGGGGTTATGGGCTATTTCTTCTGGGCTTGCCGTTTCGGCGCCGCGGGTGAGTTCGGTGAACTCAGCACGGTGCTCGGGAAGTTCACGAGGGAGCCCCAGGGGGGCGGTGGTGTGAGAGCGACGACGGAGATCCTGCTTGGTCAGTCGGTCCTCTCCGGACTGGTACGACATCACGACGATGCGCCCGCCCACCGCGAGACGATCAAGGGCCGCGGGCAGGGCGGCTGCCCACGACTCGAGCTCACGGTTGACTTCAATGCGAAGCGCCTGGAAGACGCGCTTGGCCGGGTGGCCCTTGTCCTTGAGCGCGTAGGGAGTTGCGCGTTGCAGGACATCCACCAGCTGGCTCGTCCTGAGAAGTGGTTCGATTGTGCGGGCCTCCACAATGGCGCTGGCGTAGCGATCGGCAAGTTTCTCATCGCCAAAGCGACGAAAGATGTCCGCGAGCTCCCGCTTGTCGTACTGACTGAGGATGTCCGCCGCGGTCAGCTCGTCGTTGCCGTCCATGCGCATATCGAGCGGCGCGTCGAGGGAATAGGAGAATCCACGCTCGGGCTTGTCCAGGTGGAGAGAGGAGACCCCGAGGTCAAAGAGGAAGGCGTCTGGCTCTTGCCCGGGGAAGGTCTCATCAAGCACACGGCCCAGTTCGTCGTAACGCGCGTTAGCGAAACTCACACGCTCCGCATACTGGGCAAGGCGGGCCCTCGAGTGCGCGAGCGCTTCCAGATCACGGTCAATCCCGAGAACACGGAGGGTGGGAAAGGCCTCCAAGAAGGATTCGCTGTGGCCGCCAAGACCGAGCGTCCCATCCACCAAAAGTGGGCTGGTGCCAGTCAGCGCAGGCGCCAAAAGTTCAATAGCGCGCTCTCGCAGCACGGGGATGTGGTGATAAGTGGCGATCATTGTGTGTCCCATCCACCAGATCCGGTTCTCGGATTCCCTTCCGTGTGATGAACCTGGAACCAGGGAAGGTGTCCCAGGGGCCAACGGAGGGGAGTCGAAGAATCGGAGCTAGAGGAGCCCCGGAATCACCTCCTCTTCGGTTTCAGAGAAGGCTTGCTCGCGGTCTTCGTAGTAGGACTGCCAAGCGGTACTTGACCAAATCTCTGCGCGGGTGCCTGCACCGATGACGGTCAAGTCGCGCTCCAAGCCGGCATACTCACGCAACGCCGGCGGGACAGTCACTCGGTTTTGCTTATCGGGAATCTCAGCGCTCGCGCCCGAGAGAAAAAGTCGAAGGAAGTCGCGGCCAGCTTTGCTGGTCAGCGGGGCCTCGCGGAGGCGCTCAACGTGGGCGTCAAAATCTTTGCTGGTGAACACGTAGATGCATCGTTCTTGACCCCTGGTGAGCACCAAACCGTTCGCGAGTTCTTCGCGGAATCGTGCCGGAAGGATGACTCGACCCTTGTCGTCGAGCTTGGGGGCGTGCGTTCCCAGGAACATTCCCGCCCCTCCTTTCGTATCCGGCCGTACTTGAGGTTGCGCACCACTTTACTCCACTTTACTCCAAAATGCACCACTTGTGACCTTTTTTTGGGAAATGTTTATGGGCCTGTCTCCACGCTCGGATCCCCGGAAATACGGCCCTTAACGACAAAAACCGGCCCGAAGGCCGGTTTTTTATTTGCTCGAGTGGAGGGCTCTATCCCTCCACTGTCGACTTAGAGGGGGTCGCCGTTGCCGCGACGCTCCCACCGCTGATTGAGCTGATCCATGAATCCTGAACCCGAACCAGACGTGGGCTTGGGGGACGTCGAGGCGGAGCGACCCTCGGCGGGCTTACCAGGGATGGCGACCGCCACCATCACGCCGGTGAACATGATTGCGAAGCCCACAACGCCCACCACGGTGAGGTCAGCATTGACGCCGAGAAGCATGGTGACCAAGCCACCCAGAGCAACAATCGCACCGATGGCCATCGCCCGATAATTGGGTGTCCTCGATACGCCGAGAGTCGTTACGACGTCAGCCTCATTGTTATAGAGGTTGCGCTCCATCTCTTCGAGCAAACGTTGCTCGCGCTCAGACAGTGCCATAGTCGCCTCCAGGCGGGTATTCGGGTACGTATGAGTCTACGCAGTTTTCCTGAGGATAGGCTAGGTCCGTGTCAGAGCCGATCAAGCTTGTCGACCTTGTCGACTCCCGCCTCGCCAGCTTCCTGGATTCCCGCTCCAGTGAGCTCGAGGCTATCTCCCCCGATCTTGAGCACATCATGGACTACACCCGTAGCATGCTCGCCACAGGCAAGCGGTTCCGGGCTCGCTTCTGCTATTGGGGTTGGCGCGCTGGGGGCGCAAGCGAGCTCGACCCAGGCCTAGGAACCGAAACAGTCGACGACGTAGATTCAGTGATTGCTCTCGCGCTATCGCTCGAGGTTTTCCATGCGGCAGCTCTCGTGCACGACGACATCATGGACAATTCAGACACCAGACGCGGAAAGCCCTCCGCGCACCGTGCCTTCGAGACCATCCATCGCGACCGTACCTATGCGGGAGGATCAGAGCACTTCGGCCACTCAACAGCGTTGCTAGTCGGCGACCTTCTCTTGGCATGGAGTGACGATCTTTTGAACGATGCGCTCTCGGGACTCGACTCCCCCGCAGTCTCTCTAGCCACCAGGGCCGAATTTTCCCGGATGCGCCAGGAAGTAACGGTGGGACAGTACCTCGACATCCACGAGGAGGCGGCCTGGTTGCACTCCGCGGAGGCGGAACGCCTCGAGCGGGCGCTGCGCGTGG
>JBIIFP010000070.1:0-5332 GCA_044237205.1 Pontimonas sp.
CTTTCCGATGGCACCGAAAAAGAGATCACCATCATCGATTCCTTTGAGGCCGTGGGCGCCGTTAAGGCAGGAAAGATGTCGGCCGAAGACGCCCACCGTATCGAGTGCACATTCGCCCCCGGCGAGGGGGCCTGTGGCGGTATGTATACCGCCAACACGATGGCGAGCATCGCCGAGGCCTTGGGCCTGAGCCTCCCAGGCTCTGCGTCTCCCGCCTCCTATGACCGACGTCGCGACTACTTCGCCCACAAGTCCGGTGAAGCTGTGGTCGAGATGCTGCGCAAGGGTTTGACAGCGCGGACGATTCTGACTCTGAAGGCCTTCGAGAATGCCATTGCTGTCCTGATGGCTCTCGGTGGCTCAACAAACGCCGTCCTTCACCTTCTTGCGATTGCTAATGAGGCCGAGGTCGAGCTGACTCTTGATGACTTCAACCGCATTGGGTCCAAGATCCCGCATCTTGGCGATTTGAAGCCTTTTGGCAAGTACGTGATGAATGACGTTGACCGCCACGGTGGCGTGCCCGTCTTGATGAAGGCATTTGTTGATGCCGGCATCATGCACGGCGATGTCATGACCGTCACCGGCAAGACGATGGCCGAGAACCTGGCCGCGATGACCATTGATCCGCTTGATGGCGAGGTCTTGCGCGCTCTCGACAACCCGATTCACCCCACCGGTGGCATCACAATTCTGCACGGGTCGTTTGCTCCCGAGGGTGCTGTGGTGAAGACCGCCGGCTTCGATGCCGCGGTCTTCGAAGGCCCCGCTCGTGTGTTCGAGCGTGAGCGCGCGGCGATGGACGCTCTCACCAACGGTGAGATCATGGCCGGCGATGTGGTCGTTATTCGCTACGAAGGCCCTAAGGGTGGGCCTGGAATGCGCGAGATGCTGGCTGTGACCGCAGCAATTAAGGGTGCGGGCCTGGGTAAAGATGTATTACTCTTGACGGACGGTCGATTCTCAGGCGGCACAACCGGACTGTGTATCGGCCACATAGCTCCCGAAGCGGTAGACGCAGGTCCTATCGCCTTCGTGAGGGATGGTGACCTAATTCGGGTTGATATTCCATCTCGTAGCCTTGACCTACTCGTCGATGCCGACGAACTCGAAGCGCGCCGCACCGACTGGCAACCGCTTCCCCCTCGTTACACCCGTGGCGTGTTGGCTAAGTACCAGAAACTGGTGAAGTCAGCAGCCTTGGGCGCTGTAACGAGCTAAAGCTAGTCTTCGCGCACGTAACCAACAGGATGTAGTGGAATACACCATGGATGAATACGGTTTGGACCTCATTGATGCCGAGGCTCCCGAGTTGAGCCCTGAGGAACAAAGAAAAGCCCAGCTCGCTGCTAAGGCGCCGGTTCTCACCGGGTCCGGTGCAATTTTGCGGAGCTTGGAGCTCCTGGGCATCAAAGACGTCTTCGGCTTGCCCGGTGGCGCCATCATGCCCTTCTACGACGAGCTGATGTCGGCGGATAAAATCCGCCACATTCTTGTGCGGCACGAGCAGGGCGCTGGTCACGCTGCTGAAGGCTATGCCTCATCCACCGGCCGACTCGGGGTGTGTATTGCTACCTCAGGTCCTGGAGCTACGAACCTCGTGACCGCCATCGCCGATGCCCACATGGACTCGGTCCCGCTGCTGGCTATCACTGGGCAGGTTTTCTCCACGTCGATGGGTACTGACGCGTTCCAAGAGGTTGATATCTCTGGTGTGACAATGCCGATCACGAAGCACTCCTTCTTGGTCACGAAGCCCGAAGAGATTCCTGGTGTCATCGCTGCCGCTGTTCACATTGCGACCTCTGGCCGACCCGGCCCCGTGCTGGTGGACATCACGAAAGACGCCCAGCAAAAGAGCGCACCCTTTATTTGGCCTCCCGAAATCGATTTGCCGGGTTACCACCCAGTCACCAAGGCCAACCAGAAGCAGGTGCAGGTCGCTGCTCAGATGATCGCAGAAGCTGCCAAGCCGGTTCTTTATGTTGGTGGCGGTGTTATTCGCGCTGGCGCCCACAAGGAGCTTGCTGCCTTCGCCAATAAGGTGGGTGCCCCTGTGGTGACCACGTTGATGGCGCGTGGAGCGTTCCCTGACTCGAGCCCTCTGAACCTTGGAATGCCCGGCATGCACGGCACCGTCCCCGCTGTGCTTGCGTTCCAAGAATCAGACCTCTTGATTGTTTTGGGTGCGCGGTTTGACGACCGAGTGACTGGAAAGGCGAGCGAGTTCGCCCCACACGCCAAGGTCATTCACATCGACATTGACCCGGCCGAAATCGGCAAGATTCGCCACGCCGAGGTTCCCATAGTTGGGGACGTCAAGGATGTCCTCCAGGACCTCCTGACCGCGTTCAATCAGGCCGCAAAGGCCCACAAACCTGACTACACCGCCTGGTGGGAGCGTGTGAACTATCTGAAGGAGCAGTTCCCGCTCGGCTTTGACGAGCCGGATGATGGTCTGCTGTCGCCACAATGGGTGATTCAGAAAATCGGTGAAATGTCCGGTCCTGAGGCTGTCTATGCCGCTGGCGTTGGCCAGCACCAGATGTGGGCAGCGCAGTTCATCAAGTATGAGCGCCCTAACGCCTGGCTCAACTCCGGTGGCGCAGGCACCATGGGCTATGCAATCCCTGCCGCCATGGGCGCCAAGGTTGCTGAGCCAGATCGTCTGGTCTGGGCCATCGATGGCGATGGTTGCTTCCAGATGACCAACCAAGAGTTGGCCACCTGCACCATCAACAACATTCCGATAAAGGTGGCGATTATCAACAACTCGTCACTGGGAATGGTGCGGCAATGGCAGTCACTGTTTTATGACGGCCGGCACTCCTTCACCGACTTGAACACCGGACACGACACGGTCATGGTTCCCGACTTCGTCAAGTTGGCCGATGCCTATGGGGCGCTCGGGATCCGAGTGCGCACCAAAGAAGAGGTTGAGCCCGCGATCAAACTGGCGATGGAAACCAATGACCGCCCAGTTGTCATTGATTTCATCGTAAGTAAAGACTCCATGGTCTGGCCAATGGTTCCTCAGGGAGTCGGTAACTCTCAGGTTCAGTACGCCAGAGACCACGCACCTGAATGGGACGAGGAGTAATCGTGAGCCACGTACTCTCGCTCCTCGTTGAGGACAAGCCTGGTCTTTTGACCCGGGTTGCTGGCCTTTTTGCGCGCCGTGGATTCAACATTGAATCCTTGGCAGTGGGAAAGACCGAAGTTCCAGGCCTCTCGCGCATCACGATTGTGGTTGACGCTGAGGAGTTGCCCCTCGAGCAGGTGACCAAGCAGCTCAACAAACTGGTCAACGTGCTGAAAATTGTGGAACTCGAGCCCGAGGTTTCTGTTCAGCGTGAGCACATGCTGATCAAGGTGCGAGTAGACAACGCCACCCGTTCGCAAATTCTTGAAGCGACCAATCTTTTCCGGGCCCGCGTTGTTGACGTTGTCACCGATGCGCTGGTGATTGAGGTCACCGGAGACACCGCCAAGGTGAAAGCTCTGCTCAAGGTGCTGGAGCCTTATGGCATCAAGGAAATTGCGCAGTCAGGCCTTCTGGCCATTGGTCGAGGTTCCAAGAGTATTTCTGACCGCATGAACAAGAACTAGGCTTTGCTAGTCATCACCCACTAAGGAGAAACCAACCCGTGACCGACATCAAATATGACAAAGACGCTGACCTCGGCATAATCCAGGGCAAGAAGGTTGCCGTTGTGGGCTACGGCTCACAGGGCCACGCCCACGCCCAGAACCTGAGAGATTCCGGCGTTGAGGTTGTCGTCGCACTCAAGCCAGGATCACCTTCAACCGCCAAGGCTACTGAAGCGGGTTTCCAGGTGATGACCAGCCCAGAGGCAACCAAATGGGCTGACGTAATCGTGATACTTGCTCCTGACCAGCACCAGCGTCACCTTTATTCGCAGGACATCGCCCCGAACCTCACCGATGGCAAGGCGCTCGTCTTTGGCCACGGCTTTAATATCCGTTTTGGCTACATCCAGCCCCCGACCGGTGTTGACGTCATCCTCATCGCCCCCAAGGGACCAGGACACACCGTTCGCCGCGAGTATGAAGCAGGACGCGGAGTCCCCGTCATCGTTGCCGTCGAAAACGATGCAACCGGAAACGCGTGGGACCTCGCATGGTCGTACTCGAAGGGCATGGGTGCCCTCCGTGCCGGTGGCATCATCACGACCTTCACCGAAGAAACCGAAACCGACCTGTTCGGTGAGCAGGCCGTTCTCTGTGGTGGTACCTCTCAGCTTGTTCAGTACGGCTTTGAGGTGCTGACCGAGGCTGGTTACCAGCCAGAGGTTGCCTACTTCGAGGTTCTGCACGAGCTCAAGCTCATCGTGGACCTGATGTGGGAGGGCGGCATCGCCAAGCAGCGCTGGTCGATCAGTGACACCGCCGAGTACGGCGACTACGTCTCTGGTCCTCGCGTAATCACCCCCGATGTCAAGAAGAACATGCAGGCAGTCCTGGCTGATATTCAGTCCGGCGCCTTCGCCAAGCGCTTCATCGCAGACCAGGATGCAGGCGCACCTGAATTCTTGGCGCTTCGCGCCAAGGGTGAGGGTCACTCCATCGAGGAGACGGGTCGCAAGCTGCGTGCTCTCTTCTCATGGAAGCAGAGTGACTCCGACTACGTCGAGGGCAAGGCATCGCGCTAGAGCACTATGTCCTCTGATTCGCGCGAGCCTGCTTTTGACTGGGGCGAATCAGATGAAGGCCGGGTTGTAGAGGGTCTAGACGTCGCTCCGGTGACGCCTCGACCTAAAACCGAAAACCCTGTGCTGTTGGCCGTATTCGGCGGGTTATATGCGGTGTGGACGATTGCGTGGGTGCTGGCGATTGTTGCGGCACCCACACCGCAGGCCAGCAGTCTGCTCGATGCGATCATGTACCAGTTCGGTGAGTTCCTCGCCATCGTTGCAGCACCACTGTGGTTTGGCATCGTGTGGTGGCTGAGTGCTGGTGCAGGCACTAAACCACGACTGGTTTGGTTGGTAGCTGGCTTGGCTGTGGTGTTTCCGCTACCCCTCGTCCTCCCGGTGGTCTTCGCGTGACCAGGGTGCAGAGCGCCCTCGTCATCGCGGTCTTTGTGATGCTTTTCGGGTGGGACCTGTGGGAGGCGCTCGGCAATTTGTTCGGCCTGCAGCCTTTCTATGAGGCCATGGGGATCGGCGACAGCGTCCCTTGGATCTTGCTGTGGTTGGGGGTTTTCTTGCCCATCGCAGCTCTTGTTTCTTCGCTGTTTCTGTGGCGGAGTTGGTCCGGTACCGCCGAGCGCCTGGCCATCATGGTTGTCGCATGGGCGGTTGTTGCGGGC
>JBIIFP010000071.1:0-5245 GCA_044237205.1 Pontimonas sp.
GCCACCAGGGCCGAATTTTCCCGGATGCGCCAGGAAGTAACGGTGGGACAGTACCTCGACATCCACGAGGAGGCGGCCTGGTTGCACTCCGCGGAGGCGGAACGCCTCGAGCGGGCGCTGCGCGTGGTCACCTACAAATCAGCCAAATACAGCATGGAGGCCCCGCTGTTGATCGGCGCCTCGCTTGCGGGTGCCAGCCCCGAGGAACTCGGGGCTCTCGGCGCTTTCGGATTGCCCCTGGGTATTGCGTTCCAGCTCCGAGATGACGTGCTGGGTGTCTTCGGCGACTCCGAGGTCACCGGCAAGCCCTCCGGTGATGATTTGCGCGAGGGCAAGCGCACGGTGTTGATCGCCCTCGCCGAAGCGGCGATGCCGAGTGGGGCTAAGGCCATCTTCAACGAGATGCTCGGCGACCGCTCGCTCTCAGGGGAACAAATCGAGGTCATGCAGGAAACGCTTCACTCGACCGGAGCTCTCGAAAAAATTGAGGTGATGATTTCTGACTATGTGGCCCACGCCATGGACGCTCTGCACGGAGCTCGCCTCTCGCCCGGAGCCACGGCTGAACTCACTCGCCTCGCCGAGGCTGTCACGCAACGCCAGGCATAGTGCGCTGGCCCTACAAAGCGAGGGTCTGAGCGAGTCTGCGGACTTCACTCTTGCGCCCGGAGCGCAGAGCGCCGATCGGGGACGCCGCCAGTGCCTCGTTGATATCTAGTAGCCACCAGGTCGCATCCTCATCGGTGAATCCGCCATCCAGGAGTACCACCGCAGTGCCGCGAAGGTCCTTCAGTGGCTCACTACCATCCAGGAAAACCTCCGGAATCTTGAAGACGCCATCAATCTTGGTTCCGAGCAGAGCTCGGTCCTCAACAAGCCGGTGAACTTTGCCGGGGGTTAGCCCGAGGCGCTCGCACACGTCCGGGACGGTGAGCCACACCACGTCTATCTGATCTCGCACCCATCTAGAGTGCCATGCCCCGGGGCCAGATGACACCGAGTGGGCCACGGAGGTCTCCTCGCTATGTTACGAATAAGTTAACTGGAACCCCACAGGTCACAGTGGTTGACTCGACTCTAAACCTGTGACACCGTAGCTACGGAGCGCCCTACGGCGAGAATGCCCACTTTCACGCAACGATAAGAGCCATGTCTTACGCAGAACACTCTCCCCCTAGTGCTGAGTCGCCAGAAGACTCCCTGAAACACGCTGTGTTCCAGGGGTTGACCCCGCGCCCGCAGCGGTTCGAAGGCTCTCCAGAACCCACAACAACCGGCCTTCGTAAGACCCTGTTTGGGAGCCTTCCGTTTTTAATGACCGGGACGTTGGCAGCCAGCCTGGGTGTGGCGCCCGACAGCGCGACAACCGCGCACACGGATGCCGTGGCGCTCCAGCCAGGCAACGCCCGTGACGACACCAGGCCCGGCCTCGCCCAACGACTCAGCCACGCGATGCTGCCGATGGCGCACTCCATCATTGCCGCTGTCAGGCCCGATCTCCCCGCCACCTACCAGGTGAAGCCTGGGGATACAGTTTCTTCGATTGCTGAGGCGTTCGGGCTTCCCACGCCTGCCGTGTTGACACTGAACGGTCTGAGCTGGAACTCTCTCGTTCACGAGGGGCAGATCTTGAAGCTGAGTCCCGAGCCCACCAAGAAACGAGCCGGTTCTCCAGCGCGGCTGGCCGCCAACGGCTATGTCGTATCGCCCGGCGACACCGTGACCACGATCGCCGGACGCCTAGGAATCTCGCCTGAAGCGCTCAGCGCGCATAACGATCTTCAGCCCAATTCCATAATTTACGCGGGTCAAATGCTCAGCGTGCCGGGCGCGACACGTCCCACGATGTCGCGCACCACTCCAGGGAGTATGCCGGTGATTGCGAACTCACCAACTGTCATTGCAGCTTCACACACCAGTGGCGAGGCGGTTGAGGATTTGGCCAACGGCGGCGTAGAGGCACCTTTCGATGCCGCAGACCTCCCCCTCGCCGAAAGACCAGCGCTGATCGTCGTCCAGGTCCCCAAAAAGCCAACAACTCCGGCTCCGGTTGCGCCGGCCAGTGCATCGACCCCCACACCCGAGGCCGGTGCCTCGGGTGGAGTGGGCCAGCCGGTCAACGGATCCATTACGCCACTCAACGATGAGCGCCGGGCTAACGCACAGATCATTATTTCTGTGGGACGTGAACTGGGTGTTTCCGACTACGGGATCATCATCGCCTTGGCAACAGCGATGCAGGAATCGTCGCTTCGAAACATCAACTGGGGAGATCGGGACTCGGTGGGTCTCTACCAACAGCGCCCCTCCAGCGGATGGGGCTCCGTCGAGCAAATCATGGACCCGGCGTATGCGACCCGATTGTTCTTTGGTGGCCCGCACAACCCCAACAGGGGAAAGACCCGCGGTTTGCTGGATCTTGCTGGGTGGCAAAACATGGCTGTGACAGACGCAGCACAGCGGGTTCAAATTTCAGCATTCCCGAAGGCTTACGCGAAATGGGAACCCAGCGCCTGGGCATGGTTATACGAACTGACCTAATGGAGTGGCAACCAGGTTCTATGGCGCTACAGCCCTACAATCGGCTAAATGGACGCCCCCACGATTGACCCGCTGCTCGGCCGGGTAGTCGACAACCGCTACGTCATCGAACGTCGCGTTGCCAGGGGTGGCATGGCGACCGTCTACGAAGCGATGGATCAGCGGCTCGAACGCCCTGTGGCCATCAAGATCATGCACCCCCACTTGGCAGAGGACGAGGATTTCACGCGTCGCTTTATTCAGGAAGCACGTCAAGCGGCCAGGCTTGCCCACCCCAATATCGTTAATGTTTTCGACCAAGGGCAAGACGGTGCGATCACTTTCATCGTGATGGAGTACTTGCCAGGAATCACTCTGCGCGAATTGCTCAATGATTTTGGGGCCCTGACCCCCGCCCAAACCCTAGACATTGTGAAGGCCGTTCTCTATGGCCTCGACGCTGCGCACTCCGCGGGGATTGTCCACCGCGATCTCAAGCCCGAGAACGTATTGCTCGCCGATGACGGGCGCATCAAGATTGCGGACTTCGGGTTGGCGCGGGCCGCCAGCCACAACACGGCAACGTCGCAAGCGCTCCTTGGCACCATCGCCTATCTCTCACCAGAGCTGATTTCCCGGGGCGTTGCCGATGTGCGCAGCGACATCTATGCGCTGGGCATCATGATGTTCGAAATGCTTACCGGTCAGCAGCCCTACCAGGGCGACCAAGCTGTCACGATTGCCTACCAGCACGCCAACGACATAGTGCCAACGCCGAGCTCTAAGAACGCCGCTATTCCGGCCCAGTTTGACGAGATAGTTGCCTGGTGCAGCGAGCGCTCTCCCGATGACCGGCCACCTCACGCACGAGCTCTTCTGGAACACGTAGTCGAGCTAGAGAAGCTTCTGGGCCCAGAGTCACTGACGCAAGCGACGCAAACCCTCAATGCCACAGTCGCCATGACTCAGAGAATGTCCGCGTTGGACATGCAAGAAACTGAGGTTCTCGACCCTCGTTCCACGGTATTTGCCGAACTGGAGCCCACCGTGGTCTCGCCCCCCACCGATGCGGACCCTGCCCCCCAGCAGCCTGTCCGAACCCCGAGACGACAAGGCAGCAGAGGGAAAGTGGTCACGGTCATCTCCCTTGTGGTGGCACTAGTGCTCGGCGGAGGAGCGGCAGCGTGGTGGTGGGGTGGCGTCGGTGGAGGCGTAGTGATTCCTGATGTGAGCGGTGCAACTATCGAGGAAGCCACTGCAACCCTTATTGCTGCCGAGCTAGAGGTCTCTGATGTGGTTTTGGAGGAATTCGACCTGGTGTTGCCCGTCGGCGTCGTCAAGGGGACCAATCCCCCGGCTGGTGAGTCAGTAGAACGGGGAAGCTTGGTCAGGCTTGTTGTGTCCCTGGGGCCAAACCCCGTTAGCGTTCCGGCGGTCACCGGCAAGACCCTTCAAGACCTCACCGCCGAGTTTGAGGCCCTGAACCTTATTGTTGGCGAGTCCAGCGAAGAGTTCAACGACTTTGTCGAGGCCGGCACCATCCTGAGGCTCGCCAATGCTGAGGGCGTCGCGTTGCCTGCGGGCTCCGAGGTTTTGGCCGGAAGCACCCTCAATGTGGTGGTCTCTGCTGGAGCGATTCCTGATGTTGAGGGGCTCTCTGTTGACGAAGCCAGACGTCTGCTTCAAGAGATAGGGCTCATGGGAATCGTGGGCGGTGATGGCGAATTCTCCGACACGATCCCCGAGGGGTCCGTCGTGAAGGTTCTCGATCGCGACACTCGCATCGTGGTGCCAGGCGACACTCTCACGCTGCTGGTGTCTCGCGGCCCAGAGCTTGTTGAAGTCCCGGATGTCATTGACAACACAATCTCCGAGGCGAAACGCAAGCTTGAAGCCCTCGGCTTCCGCGTTGAAGTCAGGTCCGAGTTCCCGGAGGAAGACTGGTCCAAGTCCTTTGCCCGGGTCACCAGTGTGGACCCCTCGGTGGGCCAAGAGGTTGCCACAGGAACGCTCATTATCCTGCGCAGCTTCGTTTAGGGCTGACTGAGCTCTTCCGCAACGAGGAAAGCCAGTTCGAGCGACTGCTGGTGGTTAAGTCGCGGGTCGCACAGCGACTCATACTTGGTCTCTAGTCCGAGCTCATCGATATTTTGGGACCCACCGAGGCACTCGGTGACATCGTCACCGGTGAGTTCGACGTGAATGCCGCCGGGGTGCGTGCCCACTGACCGGTGAGCTTCGAAGAAGCCCTGAACCTCATTAACCACATCATCGAAGCGACGCGTTTTGTAGCCGGTGGATGTCGTAATGCCATTGCCGTGCATGGGGTCACTCACCCACACGGGCTGCACCTCCAGGGCCTTGGTGGCCTCCAACAGTGGCGGCAGGGCATCACGGATGTGGTCAGCGCCCATCCGGGTAATCAACGTCAGGCGTCCGGGCTCCCGAGCAGGGTCGAGCTTCTCCATCAATTCCTCCAGCACAGCCGGGGTCATCGAGGGGCCCACCTTCACTCCGATGGGGTTGCGGATTCTCGAGAAGAAATCCACGTGCGCACCATCAATGTCACGGGTTCGCTCCCCAATCCACAGGAAGTGGCCAGAAGTCACGTAGGGCGTACCCGTCCGCGAATCGATCCGGGTCAGCGGACGTTCGTAGTCCATCAACAATCCCTCATGGCTGGCGTAGAACTCGACCCGCTTGAGTTCATCGAAATCGGCGCCTG
>JBIIFP010000072.1:0-5234 GCA_044237205.1 Pontimonas sp.
CAGGATATTCTCCACCCGCTGAAATGTCGTCACACAACGCCGAGGCTGAGTTTGTGACTAGCTAGGGTGTCACCGTTGCTGATGAGGCGCCTGCGTTGACGGAAGAGTCCTCGTGGTCGTTCCTCTGGTTGCTGTTGGTGCTGCTGGGTGTGGTTGTGGTGGGTGCCGGTGGCACCTGGTGGTACCGCAGAGCACTCCGGTAAACGTCAGCTATACCCCTAGATTATCTGATGTGATAATCTAGGGGTATGCCCCAAAGCCCTAGTAGTCACAGTGCGGTGTCGCCAACGATGGCGACCGTGTTCGCCTCGGCGGCCAAGCTCCAGGCTCTGGTTCCCGACGCGGTTCTTGTCGGGGGCTCTGCCGCGGTGCTCTACGCGGGGCACCGCGAATCTTTTGACCACGACCACGTCCTGCAAGATCTTGTGGATCGCTACGACACTGTCGTGGAGGCGGTTGAAGCCAGTGAGGGATGGGCCACCTCGGTCCGCGCTTCCCGGCCGCCTCTGACCTTGATGGGGTCTTTAGATGGCGTTGAAGCAGGACTGCGGCAGTTGCGGCGGACGAAACCGCTGGAGACGGTGCAGGTTGAGATCGGTCCGGGCTCCACCGTCGTTGTGCCGACCGAAGAGGAAATTCTTCGCATCAAGGCCTACCTCATTGTCCAACGCACCGCGGTCCGAGACTTCCTCGATGTGGTCGGGTTGAGCGACCACATGGGCATCGATAAGAGTGTTGCGGTCTTGCGCGATATCGACGTTTACTACTCTGATCGGTCGGAGCAGCACGGGTCCGTGTTGACCAGCCTGGTCGAGATGCTCGCTGACCCGAAGCCCCACGATGATGAGGTCATTAGCGAACTTCCTCGATACAAGGGGCTGGCGCCCCAGTACCAGGATTGGTCAATGATTCGAGCCACGACTCTTGCGCTCTCTCTTGCCCTAGGGGGTGCAGAGTAAATGCCTGTTGTGTTTAGAAACGTCGATGCTCGCTGGGAAGATCCAGTCACGACTTGGCCCTATGAGGCACTGGTCACAACTCTCGAGCGCGGCCTCGTCTCAGACTGGCAGCCCGTGCTGCGCGAAATCGCCGCCCATCCTTGGGGGAAGACTGCACGCCGCGTTGAGAAATACCTCAGCTATAGCGAGCCAGAGGGCCTGAACATTTTCTTCGCAGCCGCTCTGCAGCGGGCCAGAGACAACGCGGAGAAAGCAGAGCGCGACGAGGTGGCCATCCGGGTTCGAGCAGCTATCGCGCGCTCAGGTCTCACCGCGGCGGAGTTTGCCAAGAACATCGGCACGTCAGCATCGAGGCTGAGCACCTACGCATCTGGCCAGGTTGTCCCCTCGGCCACGATGCTGGTGCGGATTGAGTTCTGAACCTCTGGAACACAGGTTTGACGACTATACGGGTGCATCCTCTCGGGTGAGAAGGGCCACCGCCAGTGGCAAGCACCGCACTACACTCTCGTTCATGTCACAGACACGGTCGCTCTCCCCACGCGCAGGCCACCGCCCTACTATTCCGGCCCTGATCCTTGCAGCGATACTGGTGCTCGCGGGGTGCACAAACCCCTCCGATGACCGGGATGACACGGCCACGGCCGTGACCACGGAGGCCACGCCCTTCGTGGCCGACCCTGCCCCCACCTATGACGAAGAGCGCATTCGCGAGCTCATCGCTACTGTGCCCGCTGGCGATGACTGGGAGGCCATCGCCGCGCACATCATTGAAATCAACGAAATAGCGAGCCTCGGGCCTGGCATCCAGCTCGAGGCAGAACTGTCACCGACCGTTGACCCGGACAAGGCCGCAGAGACAATAGATGCCTATAGCAAGGCGATGGGCATGTGGACATTCTTCGACGTCGTTGAGGTGCCGATTGTCTGGTCGATCATGAGCGAGGTCGACTACGAGTGGTGGTACCAAAGAGTGCAGGACATCGAAACACCAAGGCCGGCGTTGGATGTGTGGAACCCTGAGACAAATCTGCTCGGCCACTGCTATCCAGACGCCAACTCCTACTGCGGCTATGGAAACCCGACAGAGTCGGGATTCATGTTTCAGTATTTGCTGATTGGGTCGA
Source organism: Pontimonas sp. (assembly GCA_044237205.1). GTDB lineage: Bacteria > Actinomycetota > Actinomycetes > Actinomycetales > Microbacteriaceae > Pontimonas. The sequence goes on from JBIIFP010000072.1 coordinate 2,087, forward strand.
AATATGAAGGTGCGCCCAATAGGAACACCGTTCACCACGAGGCCGCTCACTACTACCAGGCCGCTATTCCCGGACACCTAGAGGCCGACCGAATTCTGCCCTGCTGGTTCATCGAAGGGCAGGCGAGCTTCATCGGCAATTCCATTGCCGCCACCTACAACGCGGCCGACCCCATGAGTCGTTTCCAACGAACGTTGCCAGGCGATGCCACCTGGAGCATCGAGCAATGGGAGTCGTTGCTCTACGAACTGGCCTACGACGACAACGCCAAGTCAGAGTGCCGCAAGACAGAGATCAACTACACGCTGGGTGCTGCAATCTTTGAATACCTCTATGGCAACTACTCGATGCTCGATATCCACGAGCTCTATCTCGAGGCCGTGGCCACGAAAGACTGGGATGCTGCAACCACAGCCGCACTGGGCCTCACCGCTGAGGAGTTGAACACGGAACTTGCCCTCTATGTGATGGGGTTGTGGCAGGAAGGCTAGAGCCAAAGTATTCCTTGTAGTTGCGTGATTTCTGTGGGACGCTCTCGACAAGCGCTTTTCGGCTTCGGCAGATCGCTCACCACGGGTTTGTTGGCACATTGTGTTTGCCACAACCTTTGGAGGCGTTATGTCTCGTTCCCCTCGCACCCTTGCAAGCCCTCTCGCGAGCGCTATCGCTCTGGCACTTGGCCTAGTTCTGCTCCTGCCCCCACCACCAGCGCAGGCCTCCAACACCTGGGACGTGATTGGTCTCCCGATTACCGGGTCAACCGGTTCAGAATCGGGCAAGTCGGTGGCGACCAACTCTGATGGCTCAATTGTCGCTGTGGGTTCTCCCGAGCAAGTGCTGAACGGCCCCGGCAGGGTAGAGGTCTACCAGCTCACCGCCGGCACCTGGACCCAGATGGGCGCCGACATTGTCGGCGTCACCAACTACGACTGGACCGGGTCGTCCGTGGCACTGAGCTCGGATGGGCTGACGGTCGCCGTGGGGGCGCCTCGTGCGGATCCAGCCGCCACGAATAATGCCGGTGTCGTTCGCGTGTATCGATTCCAGAGTGGCACCTGGGTGCAGTTAGGTGCTGACCTGGCGGGGACGTCCGTATCTCAGTACGTGGGGTCCGCCGTGAGCTTGAGCGCAAGCGGCAACCGTCTTGCGTTGGGGGCGACCGGAGCCTCCTCCAGAGGGGCTGCGACTATCTACGACTACACCTCCGGGACCAACTCGTGGGCTCAAGTCGGTCTGAGCCTTGCGGCTGAGGGGCACCTCGATAGTTTTGGCTTCTCGGTGGCACTCAGCGATGACGGTACGTGGCTTGCCGTTGGGGCAACACAGAATGATGCCGGCGGGGCCAGCAATGCTGGTCACGCCAGGGTTTACGAACTGGTCTCCACGACCTGGACCCAGCGGGGTGCTGATATCGACGGCGAAGCCGCAAACGACCTTGCTGGTCGATCTCTCGCGCTCAGTGCCAACGGTCAACGTCTCGTGATCAGTTCGCACAACAGTGGCGTCGTGGCCGCTAGTGCCGGTCGTGTGCGCGTCTTTGACTACAGCGGGTCCGCGTGGAGCCTGGTCGGCACGGCGCTCAATGGCGCCGCAGGCGCAGATAACTTCGGCTGGGCTGTGGATATCACTTCAGCCGGCGACCAGGTTGCAGTGGGAGCACGGCAGAGCGATGTGCCTGCCAGTGATGCGGGATCCGTCACTGTCTTCACCCTGGCCTCTGGCACCTGGACTCAACGAGGGCAGACAGTCACTGGCACGGCAGCCTCAGAACAAGCTGGATATGCCCTGGCGATGAGTTCCACAGGTGATCGCATCGTGGTCGGATCCCCATTCCGAGCTCTGCCAAGCGCAAACACTGGCGAAGTGCGAATCTTGGGTTTCACCGCGGCAAGTTCCAGCGACTCCGAAGCCACGCCAAGTCCAGGCCGGCCCGGTATCTATCTCCAGATTGCTGGACCTGTGGGGAGGCCGGTTCTCGATTCACCCATCTATGTCGGTTCTGACCGGGTGGCTAAGTCTTCTCACTACAGCCTGCTCTTGCGCCGGGTAGGCGGAGGGTTTGTGACTTTGGCAGCGGGCTTAGTCGATGCCAGGGGAAACGCGGAAATGCGCATTACCCTTCCAGCACTGGCCCCTGGCCAGTACATGGTCGCCTTCAGGGGCACCCACGCCGATGGCACGGGCCTCAAGCTCACCAACTACATCACCGTGGGCCCCGAAGGCACGTATCTCGTGATTGAAGAGAATCAACCGGGGACTTGGTAGCAAAACCCAGGTTCGCTCCTTAGATTTATCTCATGTCGACCTTTAAGGAACTCCGATCACAAGCGCGAGCCCTCGATGACACCATCGTCGAGCTCATGGGCAGAATCGGCATGCCGTTTCTGCGCATTGGCATCGGCGTCATCTTCATCTGGTTTGGCCTTCTGAAGCCCTTAGGTCTCTCCCCGGCAGCGGAACTGCTGGCAAACACGGTGTATTGGTGGACTCCGGAGATTGTTGTGCCAGCCATTGGCTGGTGGGAAGTAGCCATTGGCATTACCTTCCTCATTCCCCAGCTCACGCGAGTCGCCATATTTCTCTTGGCCATCCAAATGCCTGGCACCTTCTTGCCTCTGGTCCTTCTGCCTGAGGTCTGCTTCACCGTAATCCCTTGGGGATTGACCCTCGAGGGTCAATACATCGTCAAGAACCTCGTGATTATCGGCGCAGCACTAGTGATTGGCTCCACCATAGAAACCAAGCGACGCCTGAAGACCCAGGCGATTCCAGTGGTGAAGGCCTAATACATCAAGAGCTTCGAGCGCAGTATCTGCTCGAACTTGGCAACATCACCGGCCGCTAAGTCGAGGTCATTCCAATCAGCGATCATGCTGAGGCGCCCACTGTCATCATCAATCAACACACAGGGCTCGCGGCCATCACTGGCCGCGACCTGCTCCGTACTTCGGTGGTTTCGATAGACCACCACCAACTCATGACCTAGGTCAGCGGCTAGTCGCTCGCGCAATGCCCTCCACGCAGAACTTGGCTTCTGAGGTGAGCGACACAGGTGGGACAGGGCGCAGGCATGAAGGCCAGTGAGGCGCCCGAGGCTACGACCTAGTTCCCGAAGCACGCCACTGTCTGCCTTGACCACACCAATGAG
>JBIIFP010000002.1:0-51692 GCA_044237205.1 Pontimonas sp.
CCCACCACCCAGAAAAAACCACCCAGCACCAGCATTTGGACTGTGATCGACCCCCTCGCTGGATCGACAAACAGCGGGAAGGACGCAATGAAAAAGACCAGTGTCTTTGCGTTCGTGATGCCTACAACCGAACTATCCAGAAGCAATCGCCTGGTCGACACCGGGGGCGCATCCTCCTGGGCCGTGGCAAATACCCGACGATGGCGGATTCCCTCGACGCCAAGGTAGATGAGGAACGCTGCGCCGACTACCTTCACAACGCCAAAGAGCGCCTCGGATTGGGACACCACGGCACCCACACCGAAAGCGACGGCGAGGATTTGAATCCCCACACCGATTCCATTTCCTAAAACACTGATCACGGCGCCACGGGTGCCAAGAATCATGGCGCGACCGATGACGAAGACAACGCTGGGGCCCGGAACCACAATGACCACGAGGGCCAGAACCATAAACGACAGTAGCGCGGTGGTTTCTGGCACCGGGCAATCCTACGCCCCAGGAGAACCCTTCCGAGGCCTCACCGGGCTCCGCCACGCCCACACAATCAGCGGGATTTGAAGGGGTAGGCGAAGCCATGCAATCACGCTGGTCAGAGCATCGCCCCCTGCCAGGGTGTCAAAGGCGAACCACCAGTTCGCTGGCCACACAGAAAGGAGAACAGCGACCGTGAACGCAGGGGCAAGGCGCCACCGGGCCAAGAGGCCAAGGGCCGCGAGCAGCTCGGCGACGCCCGAGAGGTAGATCAACTCGATGTGCCACGGCAGCCACGGAGGCATGAGCCACAGAAATGCGGAGGGATTGAGGAGATGACCAACGCCACTGACGCCAAAGGCAATGATGACTACCCAACTACCTACTGATCTCCGAGCCACGAGCCAAGACTAGGGCAGGTGGCCACGACGCAACTGTGGGGCCCGCCCGATGGCTGGCCCCACAGTGCTAGCTAATTAGGCGCGCTCATCCGCTTCGAGCTGATATCCCTCTTCGCCGTGAACGATGGTGTCGATTCCTGCGACCTCATCTTCGCTGGTGACCCGGAAGCCCATGGTCTTCTCAATGGCGAAGCCCACGACCAGCGCCACCAAGAACGAGTAGCCCAGCACCGCGAAGGCTGCGATGGCTTGGACTGCAAGCTGCCCGAAGTCACCACCCGTGAACAGGCCGGTGTCGATAGCGAAGAATCCCAGATAGAGGGTGCCCAGGAGGCCCGCGACCAAGTGGATTCCCACGACATCGAGTGAGTCGTCATACCCGAACTTGAACTTCAGGTCGACTGCCAGGGCAGAGATGATGCCAGCGACTGCACCCAGCAGAAGGGCGAAACCAGGGGTCAGGTTCGCGCACGCTGGCGTTATTGCCACCAAACCGGTCACTGCTCCAGACGCCGCGCCCACAGCTGTGGCTTTGCCGTCTTTGAGCTTTTCGATGACCAGCCAACCGAGAATTGCTGCTGCCGTTGCGCCGAGAGTGTTGACCACAATTAGTCCGACTCCTGGCATTCCTTCTGCAAGGAACTCAGCACCGGCGTTGAACCCGAACCATCCGAACCAGAGCAGCGCAGCGCCGAGTAGAACGAGGGGAACGTTGTGTGGCTTGTGCGCACCCTTCTGAAAGACCACGCGACGCCCCAGGACGATTGACAGGGCAAGCGCCGCTGCACCCGCGTTGATGTGCACCGCTGTGCCACCGGCGTAGTCAATGACGCTCGGGAGCCCACCGAGTAGGTCTCCCAGGTTGAGGATCCATCCGCCACCCCACACCCACGCCGCCACCGGAAAGTAGACCAGGGTGGACCAGATACCAGCAAAGACCATCCAGGCACCGAACTTGGCCCGGTCCGCGATTGCGCCAGAAATCAGCGCGGCGGTAATGATGGCGAACGTTGCCCCGAAAGCCGCGCCGAGCAGCCTTTCGTTGTCGAGGCCCGCCAGACCGAAACCTGTCAGGGGGTTTCCGGCAAATTCAGCGGCGCTGCCGACGCTCGACATGCTCCAGCCGTAGAGAATCCACAAAACCCCGACAAGGGCGAGAGCACCAAAGCTCATCATCATCATGCTGACGACGCTCTTAGCCTTGACTAGACCGCCATAAAAGAACGCAACACCGGGGGTCATCAACAGCACCAGTGCGGTGGCCGTAATTCCCCAGGCTAACTGGCCTGTATCCATTAGTTCTCTCCCTTGGTAACACCGACATGGACGCACAGTGCGTCACCGTGCTGTGGGACCAGTGTTACGGAGAGAGGTTTCTAGTCAGGAGCGCGCGTGTTTCGAAACTATTTCACACCTAGGCGTTGTGTTAAGAGTGTGTTTCCTCGGCCTTCTGGAAAACGTCCGGGATTCCATCGTGATTGTCGTCACGAGCCTCATCCTCGGCAACGCTGCGATAGTAGCGATTGCGGCTCCCGAGAATCACAGCAGCCAACAGCCCAGCCGCAACCGACCCGACGAGGATTCCGAGCTTCACCTCGTCTCCAAAGACTGTGCCGAGGCCAAAGCTCAGCTCACCAATCAACAGCGACACGGTGAACCCGATACCTGCGAGCAGGGCGATTCCGATGAGATCAATCCACGCCATTCCGCGGGGAAGGGTGAGGCCGGGGAGCCGTGTGATCAGCCATGTGGCGACAAAAACCCCGAGGGCCTTCCCGAGCACAAGCGCCACGATGATTCCCACCGAGACCGGAGAGAGCAACAGCTCCGCGAACTTGGGGCCTGACCCAAGACTCACTCCGGCGGCGAAGAAGGCAAAAAGGGGCACCGCAATTCCTGCCGAAAATGGACGGAACCGATGCTCGAAAATTCCGGCTAAGCCATCGCCAGGCTCTGCGGGCTCAGTTTTGCGCTCCCTGCGAGAGCGCAGAACGGGAATCGTAAACGCGAGAAGCACGCCCGCAATGGTGGCGTGCACGCCTGAGCCGTACATGAAGAACCAGGCAACAATTCCCACCGGCAAGAGAATTACCCACGCCGCACCAAATCGCTCCGCGAAGAAATTGCGATAGCGCTGGACGAGAAAACCGTAGACAACGATGACCCCGAGCGACACGGCAAGGTTTCCGATATTCAAGTCATCGGTATAAAAAATGGCAATCACCGTAATGCCAATGAGGTCATCGACCACGGCGAGCGTCAAAAGAAACGTCCTCAGCGCGAGGGGCAGCCACGTCCCCACCAGCGCCAGCACAGCTAGCGCAAAGGCAATGTCGGTGGCAATCGGGATTGCCCAGCCCCGCGCCGCTTCGGGAACACCCATTGCCTGGGTGATGCTCACATAAATCACAGCGGGCACAATCACCCCGCCCACGGCCGCAACAACAGGGACCAGCGCCTTTCTGGGGTCGCGAAGCTCACCAGAGACAAACTCGCGCTTGAGCTCGAGTCCCACGAGAAAGAAGAAGATTGCGAGCAAGCCATCTGCTGTGAAGTGACCGACGCTGATCTTCATGGCCGCATCGCCAAACCCAATGCTCAAGTAGGTGCTCCGAAGACCGAAGTAAGCGTCGGCCACGGGCGAATTTGCGAGAATCACCGCGAGGAGGGCGGCCCCCACAATGATGAGACCGCCAATGGTCTCGCGACGCAAAATCTTTTCAATCCACAACGACTCGAGATACTCGCCCCGACCTGAGACGGCCTTGGCTGATGATTCGTGGCTCGCCACGCGCACGCTCCTTGGTGTGGTGTTGGACCCCCTCAGTTTAGAGGAGCGCCTAGAGCGCCTCCTGGGGATTTCCGGCAAGTCGCGTAAGAGCAATCATGCGTGATACCGCACGAAGATACTTCTTGCGGTATCCGCCCGAAAGCATGGTTTCGTCAAACACTTGATCGAGAGCAAGGCCACTGTGCGCGATCGCTACACGTTCGTCGTAAAACCGGTCTACTAACGCCACCAAGCGGAGAGCCTCAGTCTGATCGTGTAGTTGGTATACCCCGGTCAAGCCCACACCGACGAGGCCTTCCACAAGACCTACATATCGGCTGGGGTGGATTGTCGCGAGGTGAGAGAGCACCTCACCAAACTCGTCCACTGTCACGGCATCACCCAGAGCTTGCAGTGTCGAGCTAACCTGTTCAGCTGAGACAACAACGGCGTGCCCGTCAAAGTCGCGTCGGCGGTAGTCGTCGCCATCGATACGAACTGTCAGGAACTTGTCGGCGAGGGCCGTGATCTCCCGGAGGAAATCTTCAGCGGCAAACCGGCCTTCACCCAGTGCTGCAGGCGGAGTGTTGGATGTCGCGGCTAGGCGGGTGCCAGAGGCGACCAACTCGCCAAGTAACCGCGACATCACCATAGTGTCGCCCGGGTCGTCCAACTCGAACTCGTCTATAGCAAGGAAGGACGCGCCCTTGAGGTGGTCCACAGCGCCTCGGTAGCCGAGTGCGCCCACGAGTGCCGTGTATTCAATAAACGTCCCGTAGTAGCTGCGACCAGGAATCAGATGCCACATCGCTGCCAACAGGTGGGTTTTGCCCACACCAAACCCACCATCGAGATAGATACCAGGCTTTACTAGCGATTGAGAAGCTTTCGCCCCGCCAAACTTCCACCCCGAACTACGCGCGGGCACCGAGGCGCCGGCAAAGGTCTTGGCGCTCTCGAGCGCTTCAGCCTGAGACGGGTGGGCGGGGTCCGGAGTGTAGTTATCAAGGCTTGCTGCCGTGAACTGCGCGGGTGGAACGAAGTGGCGCAACATGTCGTCCACAGAAAGCACAGGGTGCCTATCGCAGAGGCTCGCCGGCGCGCTATTCCCAGGATTCGCGGGATTCATCTGACTCACTTCGTAGCATTCGGCGACAACGTTCAGGGGCGAGTGCGAGAATAGGCACCAGGTTCCAGCGTACCGGCCTGGGCCATCCGAACACGTGCAGCACCCAAGGAGTTCCACCGTGAGCCTTCCCGCCGATCCTTCCCCCGAACTTGCGGACTATGCCAACCCAGACCGTTTGGTCACAACCTCGTGGCTGGCTGACCACCTCGAAGCGCCGGGCCTAGCGATTGTCGAATCAAACGAGGACGTGCTGCTCTATGAAACGGGCCATATTCCAGGCGCCATCAAGGTCGATTGGCACACCGAACTCAACGACCCAGTCGTTCGGGACTATGTCGATGGTGCAGGGTTCGCGGCGCTGATGTCGAGAAAAGGAATTTCCCGGGACGACACAGTGGTGATCTATGGAGACAAGAGCAACTGGTGGGCTGCGTATGCGCTGTGGGTTTTCACGCTCTTTGGCCACAAGGATGTTCGTCTTCTCAACGGCGGCCGTGACGCATGGGTCGCGCAGGGGCGCGAGCTCACCAAGGAGCTACCGACCCGGCAGGCAGCTAGCTACCCAGTGGTCGAGCGCAACGATTCAGAGATTCGCGCGTTCAAAGAGGACGTCCTAGAGCACTTTGGCAATCCGCTGATTGACGTCCGAAGCCCGGAAGAGTACAGCGGCGAGCGCACTCACATGCCTGCGTATCCTGAAGAGGGCGCGTTGCGTGGCGGCCATATCCCGACCGCTCGCAGTGTCCCCTGGGCGAAAGCTGCTGCGGAGGATGGCACCTTCAAGCCCCACGCCGCTCTCGTTGAGCTCTATCTCGAGGGACAAAACATCAAGGCCTCTGACGACGTCATCACCTACTGCCGAATTGGTGAGCGCTCGAGCCACACGTGGTTCGTGTTGAAGTACCTACTCGGCGTCGACTCTGTGCGCAACTACGACGGTTCCTGGACTGAGTGGGGAAGCGCAGTTCGCGTCCCCATCGCGACCGGCAACGAGCCCGGCACCGCCCCCTAACCATGAGCGACACCGTCGCGGCGCTGCCGCCCTCCCTCCAGTCGATTCGCGACGACTTTCTTGCCTTGAGCGTTCCGGATCGCCTGCAGCTCCTTCTGGAGTTCTCCGACTCGTTGCCGGAGGTCCCCGAGGGCTTGAGTGACTCCGATGAGTGGGAGCGAGTAGAGGAATGCCAGTCCCCCGTCTTTATCTCTGTCGATGCCACGCCCGATGCCGTAGTGGTCCATGCGACGGCCCCCGCTGAAGCTCCCACCACGAGAGGGTTCGCATCCATCTTGGTTCATGGCCTCAACGGCATGACACCGCAGCAGATCAAGGCTGTTCCTGCTGACTTCCCCCTCCTTCTGGGACTCCAGAACGCCGTGAGTATGCTGCGCCTGCGAGGAATGTCGGGAATGTTGTGGCGGATAAAGCGTCAGGTTGATGAGAGCCTGTCCTGAGTGAATCTCTACCGGGTGCTGCCACCACCGTCCCAGGCATTCGACCTCACCAACGAAGCTGACCTGGCGCTCATCACTGCAGACCTGGCACCTCCCGCCACCGGGTGGGTAAGAGCGCTTATGGTGACTAACGCCCTGGGGGAAACAGAGGGTCCGGATGGCACCAGCGGCAGCCTCACCTCTGGTGTTGACCGCAAGCTTCTGACGCTTCAGCGGGCTGCATTTGACGTGATTGTGCTGGGCGCCGAAACGGCCAGGCGCGAGCGCATTCCGGTTCCCGAGACAACCCCTTTGGCAGTTGTCACCACCTCCGGTGATCTGCGTGGGCACCAGTTGCTGACCTCGCCTGCCAGTCGCCTCGTCGTGGTCACAAGACCCGCGGCATCTGCCAGAGCGCGCGAAACGCTTGGCGGTATCGACGCGGAGATTGTGACACTCGAGGGCGAGGGGCGCATCCCTGCCATCGAGGTTCGGGATTCCCTCAGCGCGGCATTTTGCGCACAAAGTTTCCTGCTCGAGGGAGGGCGAAGCGTGTGGGAGTCCTGGGCTCCGCTGATTGACGAAGTGGCACTCTCCGTTACCCCACCGCCCAACGACGTACGCCGGGGAATCCCCTCGTGGTGGCCACTAGACACGTCGCTGTGGCAGCTCACCTCGCTGATGACCGACGATGCGAAGATGCTCTACCACCGCTATCAAACTGGCCCCCGCGGCGCGCCCTCGGCGGTCAGCGACTCCAGCGCTTTACCCTAAAAACATGATTCAGGCTGCCCCCGCAGGCGAGGTACCCAAGGAGTTCAGCGACGCTGTCGCCTCTGCAGCACAGGCAACGCTCCGGCCCGAGCTTCGAGTGGCGGAAACCGCCGCCCCAGAAGGGCTTGCCCCATTTCAGTTGGCGTGGGCCGCGGACGTTGAGCCCTCTCAGGCCACCTCGGATGAGGAGTATGGAACTGGGCGATTGGTGTTTCTGTGTGACCCGGAGCGACCCGAAGCCTGGGGTTCCGCCTATCGCATGGTGGTCTTTGCCCAAGCTCCTGTTGACCCCTCCATGGGTGCTGACCAGTTTCTGCCGAACGTCGCGTGGTCGTGGCTGATGGACGCGCTCGACACGCGTGGCGCTGAATATCACCATGCCGCTGGCACCACCACGACAGTTCTCTCCACAGGCTTTGGTGAGCTTGCCGGTGATTCTCAAGGGGCTCAAGTCGAAGTGCGAGCCTCGTGGAGTCCCACGTCAAGCGACCTGAAACCCCACCTCGAGGCGTGGTCGGAGTTTGTCTGCATGCTGGCAGGTTTCCCTCCTACACCCGATGGGGTGGCGGCCCTGCCTCCGCAACGCACCGCCCCATGAGCGAGACGACAGAAGAACTTCCTCCGCTTCCCCCAGCCACCGCGAAATCCCCTATCGTGTTGGTGGACGACCGGGCAGCCTTCCGGCAGGCACTCGATGGCCTCCTGGAAGGCTCAGGGCCACTGGCACTCGACGCGGAGCGAGCGAGCGGTTTCCGCTATTCCTCGAGGGCATACCTGGTCCAAGCCCACCGGGAAGGAACACCCAACTACCTGATTGATCCCGTGGGCGTCGGGGCACTCGATGACATCACGCATGAACTGTCCGACCTCGAATGGATTATTCATGCAGCTCACCAAGATCTTCCCTGCCTTCGTGAAGCCGGGATCAACCCGGTAACACTCTTTGACACCGAACTTGGCGCCAGGCTCGCGGGCCTCCCCCGGGTTGGGCTCCAGGGTGTCATGGAAGATGTCTTGGGTTTGAGTCTCGCTAAAGAACACTCGGCGGCAGACTGGTCCACGCGGCCACTTCCCGCTCCGTGGCTGAACTACGCCGCCTTGGACGTGGAATACCTTCCCCAAGTTCGTGACGAAATTCACCGCATCCTCTCCGAGCAGAGTAAGTGGGAAATCGCCGCCGAGGAGTTCCAGGCGCAGCTTTCTCTCGCACCGAGCTCGCCCCGATCGGAGCCTTGGCGCCGGCTTTCGGGTCTCCACCAGGTTCGTGGCCCGAGGAAGCTCGCAATCGCCCGTGAGTTGTGGGAAACACGCGAGTCCTACGCGGAGCAGATCGACACAGCTCCCGGGCGACTCGTCCCCGACCGAGCCCTGGTGGCAGCTGTATTGGCTAACCCTTCGACGAAGAAAGACCTGGCAGGCCTCAAGTCCTTCAACGGTCGAGCCTCACGATCTGAGCTTGACCGTTGGTGGGACGCTATCGAACGGGGGCGTAGCACCGAGAAGCTCCCGGAAGCACGTTCTGCGTCAGAGGGGCCTCCGCCACCTCGGGTGTGGGCTGAGAAAAACCCTGTTGCGTGGGCTCGGTTGAACACCTCGAAAGAGGAGCTGACCCGCTTGAGTGAGGAGCGATCGATTCCCTCCGAAAACTTGCTCACCCCAGATTTTCTCCGCAGACTCTGCTGGGATGCACCCGAAGACATCTCTGCCTCAGGAATTCGCCACGCTCTCCTCGATAGAGGAGCCAGGGTGTGGCAGGTGGACATTGTCGCGCAAACCCTCAGCGAGGCGTTTCTGCACGCCAGCGAAGCCGAACCCCTCTCGCCCCCACCGAAGGACTAAAGAGCCTGCGCCCTAAATTACCGGCGATTTTCGGTTTCTGGGAGCGCGGTAACCGATGCGTCCCCGGAGCTCTCTGCAGGCAGCGGGCGTGCGACTGGCACCTTCATCCCCAGCACCTGCGCCACCACGTTGCGGGCAATGGTCTGTGAGGTCAGTCCCACAGCAGAAAGAATCTCAGAGCGCTCAGCATGGTCTAGGAACTCATCGGGAAGTCCGATTTCATCCACTGCAGTATCAACTCCGGCGGCTCGCAGCTCCTGACGAATTCGGGTTCCCACTCCCCCGACTCGGATTCCATCTTCAATGCTGATGACAATTCGGTGGTCTCTAGCCATGGTGATGATGCTCGGCGCAACAGGTACGACCCAGCGTGGGTCAATGACCGTCGCACCAATGCCCTGATCCGCCAAGCGGTCGCGCACCTCAAGAGCGAGGTGCGCCATCGGGCCCACAGCAACAATCAAGACATCCTTGTGTGCCGCCTCCGCGAGAACATCAACCCCGTCCTTCGTTCGCCTCAGCGCATCCAACTCCGGTGCGACAGAACCCTTCGGGAACCGCACCACTGTGGGCGCATCGTCAACCATGATGGCTTCCCTTAACTCCTCGCGCAGACGCTTAGCATCTCTCGGAGCAGCTAACCGGATGCCGGGAACTACCTGAAGGATTGAGAGGTCCCACATGCCATGGTGGCTAGGGCCATCCGGGCCTGTGACACCGGCTCGGTCCAACACAAACGTGACACCAGCTTTGTGGAGCGCCACATCCATGAGTACTTGATCGAAGGCTCGGTTAATGAACGTCGCGTAGACGGCCACTACCGGGTGCATACCGCCGTAGGCGAGCCCAGCAGCGCTGGTGACCGCGTGTTGTTCGGCGATACCGACATCGAGCACACGCTCGGGGTACTGGGCCGCCATGCGATGGAGGCCTGTGGGCCGCAACATGGCAGCGGTGATACCGACGACCTTCTTGTTCTCGCCCGCGATGTGCACCATTTCATCGCCGAAGACCCCAGTCCACGACATGGTGTTGGAAGATTCGCGATTCTCTCCGGTGAGGGGGTCAATCTGTCCGACCGCGTGGAACTGATCGGCTTCGTCATCGAGAGCTGGTTGGTAGCCGCGGCCCTTCTGGGTGATGACGTGGACGATTACCGGGGCTTTGCGCTCTTTGGCTTGACGAAGCGCTCGCTCAACATCCTCGATGTTGTGGCCATCCACTGGACCCAAGTACTTGATGTCTAAGTTGGAATACAGGTGATCGTTGTTCGCAAACCGCGACAGGAAACCGCGGGTTCCACCGCGCAGTCCCCGGAACACAGCCTTGCCCGAGGCGCCAAAGAGACTAAAGAATCTCTCAGCGGTGGATTTAAAGACCCTATACGAACCCTTGGCGCGAACATTGCCGAGGAACCTGGCCATGCCTCCGATCGTCGGGGCGTAGGAGCGCCCGTTGTCGTTGACCACGATGATCAGGTTGCGCTCGTTGTCGTGGGAGATGTTGTTGAGCGCCTCCCACGTCATGCCACCGGTGAGCGAACCGTCGCCGACAACTGCGACAACATAGCGATCGTGTTCCCCGGTCATGTGAAAAGCGCGAGAGATACCCTCGGCCCAGCTCAACGAACTTGAAGCGTGTGAGCTCTCGACAATGTCGTGCTCCGACTCCGAGCGCTGCGGATAGCCCGCAAGTCCACCTTTTTGGCGGAGCCCCGAGAAGTCTTGGCGACCAGTGAGAAGCTTGTGCACATACGACTGGTGCCCGGTGTCCCAAATGAAGGGGTCTCTGGGCGAATCAAAAACTCGGTGCAAAGCGATGGTCAGCTCAACTACACCGAGGTTTGGACCCAGGTGGCCACCGGACTTCGCCACTTCGGTAATCAAGAAGTGTCGAATCTCCGCCGCCAGCTCGTCGAGCTGGGTGGAACTCAGAGCGTCCAGGTCGCGAGGGGTGGAAATTGAGCTCAACAACGACATCCCCCCAGCCTACGACCTAAGCCTTGGGAGGTGCCAGTTGGCAAGCTGTGAGCTCGCCTAGAGCAATGAACGCAGAACGTACTGGAGGATTCCACCGTTTCGGTAGTAGTCAGCTTCGGCGGGGGTATCAATACGGACCACCGCATCAAAGGTGACCGGGGCCTTGCCCGTCGCCGAGTGAGAGGTGGGGTTGGCGCTCACACGAAGTGTGGCGGGAACAGGTCCGTCGTTCAGGGCAGCAATGCCCTCAATGCTGAACTCTTCTGTGCCATCCAGGCCAAGCGATGCGGCATTCGCTCCCGCTGGGAATTGAAGGGGAACGACGCCCATGCCAATCAGATTTGACCGGTGGATGCGCTCAAAGCTCTCAGCGATAACGGCTCGCACACCAAGAAGGCTCGTGCCCTTTGCTGCCCAGTCACGCGAGGATCCAGAGCCGTACTCTTTGCCAGCAAGAATCACCAGTGGCGTGCCCTGTGCGGCGTAGCGCTCCGAGGCGTCGTAGATGGCGGCCTGCGACCCCTGGGCTGTCGTGAAGTCCCTCGTGAAACCGCCTTCAACACCCTGGAGCAGGAGATTCTTCAGGCGGATATTGGAAAAGGTTCCCCGAATCATCACCTCGTGGTTGCCACGACGAGAGCCATAGGAGTTGAAGTCCAATCGCTCGATTCCGCGATCGCTGAGGTAACGACCAGCGGGGCTATCCGCCTTGATAGAGCCGGCCGGACTGATGTGGTCAGTGGTCACCGAATCACCCAGCAAAGCGAGAACGCGAGCTCCGGCAATGTCAGTTACTGCCACAGGGGCCTTGGTCATTCCCTCGAAATACGGGGGCTTTCTGACATACGTCGATGCGTCATCCCACTCAAACGTGTCACCGGTGGGGGTGGGCAGTGAGCGCCACCGGTCATCCCCATCAAAAACGCTGGCGTACTGCTTAAGGAACATATCGGTGTCGATAGACGAGTCGATCGTGGCTTGAACCTCAGCCGCATCAGGCCAGACATCGGCAAGGAAGACGTCATTGCCCTGCTGGTCTTGGCCCAGAGGCTGTGTGTCGAAATCAAAGTCCATCGTGCCCGCCAGAGCGTAGGCAATGACGAGCGGGGGGCTTGCCAAATAGTTCATTTTCACGTCGGGATTAATCCGGCCCTCAAAGTTCCGGTTACCGGAGAGCACGGCGGTCACGGCAAGGTCGTTATCGTTGATCGCCTGTGAGATTTCGTCGGCGAGCGGTCCCGAATTACCAATACAGGTAGTGCAGCCATAGCCCACCAAATAGAAACCGAGCGCTTCGAGGTCATCCATGAGGCCGGCCTTCTCGTAGTAGTCGGTGACCACTTTCGAGCCGGGAGCAAGAGTTGTTTTGACCCAGGGCTTGGACTTGAGGCCCTTCTTGGCGGCGTTTCGTGCGAGCAAGCCTGCGGCCAACATCACCGAAGGGTTTGACGTGTTCGTGCACGAGGTGATTGCCGCGATGGTCACAGCACCGTTTTCCAACTCAAAGCTCGAACCACCAACCGTCACAGGGACGCCTTTGGTTGCAGTCTCCTTGGACAAGAAGCCCTCCAGGTCCTTGTGGAACTGATCCTGTGCGTGATCCAGAGAAATCCGATCTTGAGGCCTGCGAGGCCCAGCGATGCTCGGCACAACGGTCTGGAGATCAAGCTCCATGTATTCGCTGTAGCGAGGCTCAATCGAGGGGTCATGCCAGAGGCCCTGCTCCTTGGAGTAGGCCTCGACCAGAGCAAGCTGCTCCGCGCTGCGCCCAGTCAGGCGCAGGAAATCCAGGGTGACCTCGTCAATGGGGAACATGGCAGCCGTCGAGCCAAACTCGGGGCTCATGTTTCCAATGGTCGCGCGGTTCGCCAGTGGCACGTGGGCAACGCCGGCGCCATAGAACTCAACAAATTTCCCAACGACCCCGTGAGTTCGGAGCATCTGGGTAATGGTCAAGACCACGTCAGTGGCTGTAACGCCTGCCGGAATCATGCCCATGAGCTTGAATCCCACAACGCGAGGGATCAGCATCGACACAGGTTGGCCGAGCATGGCGGCCTCGGCTTCGATTCCGCCAACACCCCAGCCAAGAACACCGAGACCATTGACCATGGTCGTGTGCGAGTCGGTTCCCACACACGTGTCCGGGAACGCTTGGGTCACTCCCCCGAGGGTTTTCGTGTAGGTCACCTTCGCCAGGTTCTCGATATTGACCTGATGGACGATGCCGGTGCCAGGTGGCACCACCTTGAAATTATTGAAAGCGGTCTGTCCCCAACGCAAGAACTGGTAGCGCTCGCCATTTCGTTCATACTCAATGTCGACATTACGGGTGAAGGAGTCTGGCTGCCCGAACAGGTCAGCAATGACCGAGTGGTCAATCACGAGCTCGGCGGGCGAGAGCGGGTTCACCTTGCCGGGGTCGCCGCCCAAATCAACAATCGCCTCGCGCATAGTGGCGAGGTCCACAATGCAGGGAACGCCCGTGAAATCCTGCAGCACGACGCGGGCTGGTGTGAACTGAATTTCGGTGGAGGGTTCGGCTTTAGGGTCCCAACTGCCCAGCGCGCTGATCTGATCTTTGGTGATGTTGGCACCGTCTTCGGTGCGCAGGAGATTTTCTAGGAGCACTTTAAGGCTAAAGGGCAACGTCTCGTGGCCCTCGACCTTGCTCGTGCGGTAAATCTCGAAGTCTTTGCCCCCGACGTTCAGTGTGGCTTTAGCGCCAAAGCTGTTGAGTGAACTCACGAGAGATTCTCCTTGTCTGCGAAATGCGCAGTTATCTTGACATCAAGACAAATACTATCACTGGGCCTTGCGCTCACGGCCTCGATAAACCGCCCTCATCAGTAGCCAGGTGAACCACAGCGCTGCCGCATACAACGGTATTCCCATCAAGAGTTTGGCCAGCGCAAGTGCGCTCACTTGCCCAGTGAAATAGAGCGGCAGTTGAATGGCCAAACGCGCTGAAAACACTCCCACCCACAGCCAAGTGGCACTGGTTGCGACTCGACGAGTCGCCGGGTCGCTCCGCCAGGACTCATCACCGACCAACACGGCAGCGAAGACCCCAACGAGTGGTCTCCGCACCGCAAGCGAGATCAAGAGGCCCAGCACCCACAGGCCATTCACGACAAAGCCCAGCAGGAAGTTGTCCTCAGCCCGCCCAGACCACAGGGCCACCCCAGCGGACGCTCCGATTCCGACGAGGCCCGCCAGGGCAGGCATGATCGGAGATTTCTGAAGGAAACGAGCAAGGATGAAAGCCACCGCAACGGCCAATGGCGCGCTTACCGACCACACAAGATTTTGGGTCAGCGTGTAGACGACAAGGAAGCCGATGCCGGGCAATAACGCCTCAATGACCCCCCGCGTCCGTCCCACTGCGGTCCACAGCGCTTCACTCGTGGGCGCTTCGCCCGGCCTGACACTGCCAAAAGCGGACTCGCCGAGGACCCTAGCCACCCGATCTGATCCGGGTGTTTCCACCAGCTAGACCTCCTCGGTCACGCCAGTGGCGTTGTTGGCTGGAACCCTCAAGGGCAACAGTTCTCTAGGGGGCATCGGAACTTCTCCGCGGACCACGACAACGCTACGCAGCATGGTGTGAATCACCTCGGCTGCCTCCGCGTTTGTCGCTGCGGTGCCGCCAATAACACCGCGAAGGAACCAACGCGGGCCATCAATTCCCACGAACCGCACCTTCCTAGTGCCAAAAGAACTCCCCGCTTGAACAGGGACGTCTGCCTGGACTTCCGGTCCAAACGGGCCATCGTGCTCGAGGGCCTTGCCACCCTGCTTGGTGATCTGGTCGATGATCTGCGCCCGGATGCCCTGCCAGAGGCCGCTAGAGCGAGGCGCCGCGAAAGGCTGAATCTGGAGGGTTGAGCCTTCGTACTCGAGGGTCACAGCGACAACCCGCTGGGAGGTCTTCTCGACTTCGAGGCGCAACTGCATTCCACGCTTCGGATCAATGCGGAGACTTCCCAGGTCGACGGAGGGCTTCACCGAGCCGGCCTCGCTGTCATCGAGCGGGCCATTCAGATGCCGGTCGGCGGGAGCGGACTTGGGGTAGTCGCCCTCGAAGCCCTCGACCGTGGTGGAAATGTCTGTCACTGCGTTCTCCTTAGATCAGGCGTGCTGCCCGGTTGATCCGAAACCTTCGGCAGCACGTTCGGTGCCCGGCAAACGCTCCACCTCGTGAAAACGTGCCTGCGCCATGGGAGAAACTACCAGCTGGGCAATCCGGTCACCTGGTTCAACCCTGAAACTCTCGGTGAGGTCTGTATTAATAAGGACCACCTTGATCTCACCGCGATACCCCCCGTCGATGACACCGGGCGAATTGACCAAACTGATTCCGTGTTTCGCGGCGAGGCCACTGCGCGGCATGACAAAGCCGACAAACCCCTCCGGAAGAGCAATGGATGTTCCCGTAGGCACTAAGGCACGTTCACCCGGGCCAAGCGTGAGGGCTTCGGTGCTTGATAAATCGCAACCGGCATCTCCTGGCTTGGCGTAACGAGGAACATTTCCGACCACTAAAACGTCGGGCCTTTGCGTCTCTTCCACAGTCTCCAGGGTATACGTGGTGCAATAGAGCAATGAACGCTTATCGCGAGAAGCTAAGCCCGTCCTGGTGGATGGTGGTCGCAACCGGACTTTTTCTCCCCGCCACCACACTCATTTTTCTTCCACTGAGCATCCCTCTGGGGCTAGGTCTGGGGGTGGCGCTGTGGGGCGGCTCGATTGGCATGCTCTGGGCACTGTCCCCCACGATTTCGACTAATGGGCACACCATCACAGCCGGGCGCGCCCAGATCGAGCGGAAGTTCGTGACGGGATTAGAAGGCTTCCACCGCGAGGAAGCCCGCCAGGAGCGCGGACCCAGGCTCGACGCCAGAGCGTGGCTTGTGATTCGGCCGTGGGTCGATGCAGTGATCAAAGTAACAATCTCTGACCCGGAAGACCCCACGCCCTACTGGATCGTGTCATCCCGCAACCCCGAGCGGTTCATCGCCGCATGGCGAGCGGGAGAAACTACCTAGAGCACTCCGAACACACGGGGCCAAGTTTGGTGTCGTGATCGAGCTGCGAACGGTGCTTCACCAAGAAGCACTCAACGCAGGTGAACTCATCAGCCTGCGGAGGAAGCACTACAACGTCGAGTTCAACATTGGCGAGATCCTGACCGGCAAGCTCGAGTGAACCGAGGTTGTCGGCGTCTTCGGCATCAACGACTCCAGAGAGTTTGTCCGGCACGCGCTCCTGGAGTGCCTGGATAGATTCAGTATCTTCTTCGGACTTACGCGGTGCGTCGTAGTCGGTTGCCATTGTGGCGCTCGCTCCCTCGGGTCAGGTGGTGGGAATGTGCGGCGTTAGTTTGCCTGATAAACCTTGGAAAATCCAAAACGCACGTCCCAACACCGGTTCAGGGTAGCCGGCTAGGCCGAATCTCCGTTGCGCCACACCCAAAAATATTTCGATATCTCTTGGGCCGGCGTGACAAGCTACTACTACGCGGCAGAAGGAGGGAGAAGCCAGATGGAAAACCTGAGCATTGTGGGCGCAAGCGACGGGAACATCATCCTTGTCGCCTCCGACGGAGAGCGCTTCCAAGTTCCCATAAACGATGCTCTGATGGGCGCCCTGCGCACTCCTTCCCCTGGACCTAGTGGAAGCCACCGCTCAAGCCCGAAAGACATTCAAGCTCACATCCGGCGTGGTCTCACAGCCCGCCAAGTGGCAGACCTGACCGGCGAGGAGCTCCCCTACATCGAAAAGTTTGAAGGCCCAGTCCTTGCCGAACGGGAGTTCGTGGTCGAGCAGGCCCTCGCTGTAACCGTGAGCCAGAAGAGCGGTTCTGAGACAACCTTCGGCGCTTCGGTGCGAGCCAGGCTCGGGGACATTGCGGCCTCCGAAGAGGCGTGGTCAGCCTGGAAGGAACAATCAGGTTGGCAGGTTGAACTCCTTTTTCACGAGGGCGATGTCGAACATCGTGCCCGGTGGTCGTTTGAACCGAGGAAACACCTGATTTCTCCCGTCAACGATGACGCCACCGTGTTGTCCCGGCACGAACCCATGCCGACAACTCTGATTCCTAAACTCAGCGCGGTTCCTACCGCCGACCGGCCAGAACGTTTCGATTCTGACATCTTCGAAGCCTCTGACCTAGGTGAAACCGGCCCCATGCTCGAGCCCGTCCCCTACGGACGACAGGGTGATGGCCCGGATGACGGTCGAATGGCTGACACCGCAGATCTTCTCGAAGTGTTGCGCCGCAAGCGGGGCGAACGCGATGCGGCAGCCGGGAGCGAGCCGGACTCCTCTCGCTCGGGGCACCCTTCCACAGGAGGCATCCACTTGGTTGAGGATGAAGAACACACCGCAGAGGTGACCCCTATTGGCCACGCCAACGACGATGACCCAGACGACGACCCAGAACCACCTCCCACCACTAAGAAGAGTCGACCCGCTATGCCGAGCTGGGACGACATTGTCTTTGGTGCCAGAAGCGACGAGGACCCGGCCTAGGCCCACGCCCCTAGGGGGATTACAGGGATCTCTCTTTCCCGTGCAGTCAGTGAACCGTGTTGCCCCACCATTGCCATGGATGTCACGGACGCGGTGGATTCTCTATAAGCGACGAGACTGTCGATGCATGCCACCGTAATGTCCCCGACTCTCTCCAGCACGCCATCGGCAAGTGGTCCGAGCCAACCCTCGTCGACGAGCTGCTCCCTCGTCATCACTTTCGCAGCCCCACCGAGGCCTTCGTGCCACGCAGCGTGGACGTCGGCCAGAGCGTCGGGAGTGTCCAGGTAGAGCTGGGGAACCCGCGGCTCACCACCCCACGAAGCCACGTTCTGGAGCAGCGGGGAACCCTCCGCGATGATGAGCTTGTGCTCTTCGGGAACGTCGATCATGCCGTGGTCTGCAGTGATGACAAGACCTTCATCGGCGCGGAGCATGCGTGCAATGCCGTCCAACGACGCATCGAGCTCTTCTAAGCGATGGGTCCAGGATTCAGAGGCGACACCTTGGGAATGGCCAGTGCGGTCGAGGGCTGGCCAGTAGAGATACGCGAGCGCTCGCTCGTTGTCATCGAAGAACTCCCGCATGGCTTCTGCTTGTTCTTCGAGTGTTCTGACACCTCGAAAGGTAGCGCCGCGCCAGACAGCCTTGGTGAAGTCGCTGCCAGCGAAACGAGCCTCACCGAGAGCGAGTGAGGGGATTCCCTGCTGGGCCGCCGTCTCAAAAATGGTGGGCCGCAGCTGCCAGGTATCGGGGTCAACGTGGGGAGCCCAGTCCTTCAAGTGATTGATCATCGCTCCAGAGCCGGGATCCCGAATCGTGTACCCAACAATTCCGTGCGCACCAGCGCCCACACCCGTCGTCAGAGAGGTCAAGGCACTGGCAGTCGTTGAAGGGAAACCCGAATCAGCGACAAGGTTTCTCGCCGACCACGCGCTGTGGAGCCAGCGCGCATGCCCCTTGCGATCGCGGAGATTTGCGGCACCGAGACCATCAACCACTAGAACCGCAGCCTTACTGACGCGACCTAAGCCCAGAGAATTCTCCTGGCCGAGAACCGCGCGGTGGCAACTATCCAGCACGTCGGCAAGCCTCAGAGGCGTCGAAGCTTGAACCAGTACCATAGGCGCAATCTTATGACTGCCCCGACTTCGCCCTCCCCTGCCCTGCCCTCAGAACGCATCGTCGACGTCGAACTGACCGACGAGATGCAGGGCTCGTTCTTGGAATACGCGTACTCGGTCATATATTCCAGAGCCCTCCCCGACGCCAGAGACGGGCTCAAACCGGTCCAGCGACGCATCATCTACCAGATGGCCCAGATGGGGCTCTCTCCAGAAAAGGGTCACGTCAAGTCCGCGCGCGTGGTTGGCGAGGTGATGGGAAAGCTTCACCCCCACGGCGATAGCGCGATTTATGACGCGCTCGTGCGCTTGGCGCAGAACTTTAGCTTGAGAATCCCCATGGTCGATGGGCATGGCAATTTCGGCTCACTGGATGACGGCCCCGCAGCTGCCAGGTACACCGAAGCCCGTTTACGGCCCGAGGCCATGGCCATGGTGGCAGACCTCGACGAGGACGTCGTCGATTTTGTTCCGAACTACGACAACCAACTTCTTCAACCCAGTGTTCTGCCAGCTGCCATTCCCCACCTCCTCGTCAACGGCGCCAGTGGCATCGCAGTCGGCATGGCCACCAACATGGCCCCCCACAACCTGGGTGAGGTTGTAGAGGCGCTGCGCCACCTCAGTGACCACCCCGATGCCTCACTGGAATCACTCATGGCTTTCCTGCCGGGTCCCGACCTCCCCACCGGGGGAACAATTGTCGGTATCGAGGGAATCAAAGACGCCTACGAATCCGGTCGCGGGAGCTTTAAGACGCGGGCAACGGTGACCGTCGAAAACGTCGGCCCCAGGAAAACCGGGCTGGTCATCACCGAACTCCCTTACCTTGTCGGACCGGAGAGAGTCATTGACAAGATCAAGGACGCCGTCAACAGCAAGAAGCTCACCGGCATCAGCGACGTCACGGATCTCACCGACCGGCACAACGGGCTACGCCTCGTCATTAGCCTCAAGAGCGGTTTTGACCCCCAAGCGGTTTTGGCAGAGCTTTATAGACTCACCCCACTAGAAGAGAACTTCTCCATCAACTCTGTTGCCCTGGTGAACGGGCAGCCACACACGCTTGGCCTCAAAGAATTGCTCGAGGTCTTCCTCGAGCACCGAGTGGCCGTCGTCACGAGGCGTTCCGTGTTCAGACTCGACCAGAGGACGCAGCGTCTGCACCTGGTCGAGGGTCTTCTGATTGCGATGACCGACATCGACAAAGTTATCCAGGTAATCCGCTCCTCCGACGATGTCGCTACGGCCCGCACCCGTCTTCAGGAAGTTTTTTCGCTAAGCCTCGAGCAGACCGACTACATCTTGGAACTCAGGCTTCGTCGCCTCACACGGATGTCAGCGGTTGAATTGGAAACCGAGCGGGACGCACTCCGGGAACAAATCGCCCACCTCACAGCACTTCTTGCGGACCCGGAACTCATTCGACGCACCGTGTCGGACGAGTTGACCTCCATGTCCGAGGCCTACGGAACTCCTCGCAGAAGCGTACTCTCCGGCGTTACGGCTCCTCTGGTGCGGGCTAAACCAAGCGTCGCCAACCTTGAAATCACGGATGCACCTTGTGATGTCCTCCTCTCGGCAAGCGGACAAGCCGCGCGTGTTGTGTGGCCAGAGGGCGCAATAGTGCCACCCAGCAAGCGCAGCGCCCACGATGCTTTGTTAGCAAGGGCTTCCACCCGGCTGCGTGGATCACTGGGGGCGCTGACTAGCGCCGGAAACATGCACGTGTTCCAACCCATGGACCTGCCCGAGCTTGATCCCTCACAGCCACAGCTCGTCGATGGGGTTTCACTCCACGAGTTCCTGGGCCTCGGACACAGCGATGGCATCATCGTGGGAGTCGTGAACCTGGACGACGGCCCCACCGTCATGCTCGGCACTGCGACAGGAGTCGTAAAACGCCTCGCGCTCTCAGGCCTCCCTGAGAAGACCCACCACAGTCTCATCGCCCTTAAAGACGGCGACACCGTCGTCGGCGCGGGGATCGCCGACGATAACGCGCACTGCATTTTCATCACCTCAACAGGCCAGCTTCTCCACTTCCCCGCAACGGCGGTCAGGCCTCAAGGCTTGAATGCTGCGGGAATGGCAGGAATTGCATTGGGCGAAGGCGCCCGAGTCCTGTGGGCGGGCGCACTCCCACCCCAGGATGCCGCTGTGATTACGGTGTCAGGTTCGTCCCAGGTCCTGCCGGGCACCGAGGCGGTAAGGGTGAAGCGCACAGCATTGGCCGAGTTCCCCGCTAAGGGGCGAGCAACAGGCGGAGTGCGAGCACACACGTTCCTGAAGGGCGAAGACGTTCTCGTGAGAGCCTTTGTGGGAAGAGCACCTCTTGCGCTTGGCTCTAAGGGCACGCCACTCGAGCTGGAACTTCCGGAATCCAAACGAGATGCCTCAGGAGCGCTAACGCCCGAAAGCCCCGAGGCCTTTGGCGAAGCACTGGTCTAAGCGTCGATTCGCTCCCGGGAAAGACCAGGTCCGGAGACAATAAAGTCCCGGCGGGGGGCAACATCGTTGCCCATCAAGAGTTCAAAGACTTCTGAGGCCTGCTGAGCGTCTGAAACTCTGACGCGTCGCAGTGTTCGCCCGGCCGGGTTCATTGTGGTGTCAGCGAGCTGATCGGCGTCCATTTCGCCAAGGCCCTTGTAGCGTTGGATGGGCTCTTGGTACGTCTTGCCCGCTGCCTTAAGCGAGGCGAGCACGCTCATGAGTTCATCCTCCGAATAGGTGTAGATCACGTCGTTGCCTGCTTTACCACGGCCCTGCACGATCACACGATGAAGGGGTGGGACGGCGGCATAGACACGCCCCGCCTCCACGAGAGGGCGCATGTAACGGAAGAAAAGAGTCAGCAGCAGGGTCCGGATGTGGGCACCGTCGACGTCGGCATCGGACATGATGATGATTTTTCCGTAACGAGCACTGGTGAGATCAAAGGTTCGCCCGGATCCGGCGCCGACGACCTGGATGATTGCGGCACACTCTTGGTTGTCGAGCATGTCTTGGACAGACGCCTTCTGCGTGTTAAGAATTTTGCCTCGAATAGGCAAGAGCGCCTGATGGTTACTGTCTCTGGCAAGCTTCGCGGTGCCCAGTGCGGAATCGCCCTCCACAATGAAGAGTTCAGTTCCCTCCACATCCTTAGTGCGACAGTCCACAAGCTTTGTCGGCAGAGTGGAGGACTCGAGCGCTGTTTTTCTCCGCTGGGTTTCCTTGTGTGCCCTGGCCGAGAGGCGAGTCTTCATCTCGGCAACAATCTTTTCCTGGAGGAGCGCACTCGCTGCCTTGTCGTCTCTCTTGCTGGATGCGAATTTCTCTCCCAGCCCCTCGGCAACGACCGCATGCACGATGGCTTTAATACCAGGGGTGCCGAGCACCTCTTTGGTCTGACCTTCGAACTGCGGTTCGGGAACCCGCACGGCCACAATTGCTGTCAGGCCAGCGACGATGTCGTCTTTCTCAACTTTGTCTTTGCCCACCTTGAGCCGACGCGCATTCTTATCAATCTCTCCGCGGATGGCCTTGACGAGCCCGGCATCAAAGCCGGCCTGGTGGGTGCCTCCCTTAGGGGTCTGGATGATGTTCACAAAACTTTTCTGGACGGTGTCATACCCGGTGCCCCACTGGACCACCACGTCGACGTGAACATCCCGGGTGACATCCGTGGACTCCAAGCGCCCCTGCGAGTCCAACATGGGAACTGTCTCGTCGAATTGGCCAGAGCCAGAAAAATGCCACGGCCCAACGACAGGTTGGTCGGGGGCTAGGAACTCCAAGAAGTCCTTGAGGCCCCCTTCGGAGGAATATGTGACGACAGAATCCTGGTCGCCGCTGTGGTCACTAACCTTAATCGTGAGCCCTGGCACCAAGAACGCGGTTTGTCGCGCTCTCTCCGCCAGTTCCGGGGGAGCAAAGGACGCGGTTTTGCCAAAGATCTGAGGGTCTGGCCAAAAACGCACTCGAGTTCCGGTCACGCCCTTGGCAACTTTCCCTAGGCGGGCCAGTTCGCTGTTGTCCACGAAGGGCTCAAAGGCCGAGGTCGGTCCCTTTGCACCCTCCGAGTCGCTGAAGGTGCCAGGCTCTCCCCGCCTGAAGGACATACCCCAGGTGACTCCGTCGCGGTCCACCTCGACGTCCAGACGCTCCGAGAGGGCATTGACAACGGATGCACCAACGCCGTGAAGGCCTCCGGAGGTCGCATACGAGCCCGCCCCAAACTTGCCACCAGCGTGAAGCTTCGTGAAAACTAATTCCACACCGGTGAGGCCTGATTTTGGCTCGATATCGACAGGGACCCCGCGCCCCCGGTCGTGCACCTCCACGCTGCCATCGGGCTGCACCATCACGGAGATTTCACTGCCGTGACCAGCCACCGCTTCGTCGACAGAGTTATCGATGAGTTCCCAGAGGCAGTGCATGAGGCCTCTGTCATCGGTAGAACCGATGTACATGCCGGGGCGCTTTCGGACAGCCTCGAGGCCTTCTAAAACTGAGAGGTGCCTGGCTGAATAATCTGAACTTGCCACGATCTAGGTAACTCCTTGTGTTGTAACGCACCCCCGAGCATAGGGCTGGGGTGGGACAAGGCACGGTCACACCGCCGAAAATCAGAACTACGCGGTAGGCGAACCTGGGAGAGTCTGACCGCAAAACTCAGCCCAGTCATGATGAAATGTTCCAGGACAATAACACCAGGCCAAGGAGAGACAATGTCTTACGCAGCAACCGAGACCACCGACAGCTCTCTCGATGTTATCGCGCAACTGGGTGCCGGCGACGTGTGCGACAGCTGCGGAGCTCAGGCCTATGTTCGTGTGACCCTCACCGCGGGAGAGCTGCTCTTCTGCGGTCACCACGCGTCGAAATACCGCCAATCATTGGGTGACAAAATCGTGAAATGGCACGACGAAACAGACCGACTGCGGGATGACCGCGCGCACTAAGTCAGGCCCTCCCCTGCGGAGCGCCGAGCTCTCGCGTGCAGCGCTCACTACCAACCTCGCGGCACTTCGAGCCGAGCACGGTGATGGGGTTGTTGTTGATCTTCGCGGCGACGCTCTGGGTTTGGGCGCAGGAGAGGTGGGCCATGTCGCCCGCGATGTAGGAATCCGACACTGCGTGATTGATGTCTCGCAGGTGGCACCCGCTGGCCTTCTGGCTATGACATCGGAGGCGCCGGCTGTGTCTGGCTGGTGGGCGGGCCCAGGAGGCCCCGTCGTGACCTTCAGCGCCACAGTGATCTCCATCAAAGCGGTGCCCTCTGGAACACCGGTGTCCTATGGCTATGAATACACCACACCCAGAGCCACCACGTTGGCTCTTGTGAGCGCAGGCTTTGCCGATGGTGTTCCCCGAACCCCCGACGGCACGATCGCCCTGGACGGAGTTGCCTTTCCGATAGCCGGTCGCATAGCCATGGACCAGTGTGTGGTTGACGTAGGCGATGCGACCGTGCGTGTCGGTGACCGTGCGGTGATCTGGGGAACCTCTCCCTCGCTGGAGCAGTGGAGCTCGTGGTCCAGACGCCCAGAGGCGGCGCTGCTCGCGCACCTGGGGTCACGGGTGGTGAAATCGTGGCACTAGACGCGCCGTTCTGGCTCGATATCTCTCTTGCGAGCTTTCGCTCGAATATTACCCAGGCGCGCTCACAACTGGCAGGTAAAGCCAGGTTAATGATTGCCGTCAAGTCAGAAGCCTATGGACACGGTGGTGCCGCTCTAGCGGAGGCAGCTGTTGCTGCTGGCGCCGATGCGCTCGCGGTGCTCGATATTCCCACCGGCATCGCGCTGCGAGGCAAGCTTCCGAATACCCCGATGCTGGCGTGGCTCATATCCCCTCACGATGACTTTGCGGCAGCCAGCAGAGCCAGTCTCACCCTGGGCATTTCGCATTCGTGGCAACTCGACGCTCTGGCCGAGCAGTGCCAAGGTCTGACCACCACCGTTCACTTGAAGATCGACACCGGACTGCACAGGAACGGGTGCCTCCCAGCACTGTGGCCCGCTCTCATCACCCAGGCAAAAGAGCTCGAGGCCGCCGGGCTCATCGTTGTCGAGGGCATCTGGTCTCACCTCGCGGACACATCTCTGGAAGAGGACAAGCGCTCGCTCGAGCGTTTGCGCGACGCACTCGAGCTGGCGCGGTCTGCTGGCCTCTCCCCCACCATCAGCCATATCGCCGCGTCGGCAGCGGCCGAGGATTTCCCCGACTCCAGGCTAGACATGGTCCGGATTGGCATCATCGTCTACGGCGTCAGCCCGTTTGACCAGCGAAGCGCCAGCGAGCTCGGATTCGCCCCGGTAATGGCGGCGAGAGCTCTGATTACCCAGGTGGATGAAGCCACCAGCACGCTGACCGTCGGAATGGGATTCGGCCATGGACTGATGCCACTGCCACCTGCGACGGGATGGGTGTCGTGGCAGGGTGCACAGCTCCCCATCAAATCCGTTGCGCTGGACCACATCCTTGTGGAGTTGCCACACACAGGAAGTCCTGCTGTGGGGGACGTCGTGACACTCTTTGGCGACCCCTCGGGTGGCTCACCGCTGGCCGAAGACTGGGCCGCATGGTCGGGCACAATCGGTGACGAAGTCGTCAGTGCACTCCCGCCCGCGGTCCGCCGACGCTATCTCAACGACTGACTCCGAGCCTGCCAATAATCGAGCCACGTGCTCGCTCAGCGAGGCCCACAACGCGCTCGTGGAAGTCGGATGCCACCGGAGCCAACCCCCTCGCAGCGAGCATGCCAGTGACGATGTCATCCACCCAGTGTGGGTTAAGCGCCAGCGCGGGCCCGCCAAGCCGGGTCGCCATCAGTGTCCCGGAAATAAGCCCCTCGGCCACTGGATAGTCACCCGCTGCCGTGTCAATACTCCAGAGCGACTGGACACCCTCATCAAGCGTGCTCGAACCAACCTGATTGATATAGCCGGCTGTGTCACGACTCTTGTAGTCGTGACCACTGGCCTCGCCGGAGAAGCGCCCCGAGCGGTGGTCGGCACTCGAGGGGAAGACTCCAACACCCGGAATAACATCACCCGAGCCGACCACAACGTGGTGACCGAGCAGATCCCAGCCAGTTCCGACTGCAAAGAACCAGGCGCCTTGTTCCTGCCACGAGCGCAAGGATGGGACCAGACCCATCAGCTCGGTCGCTGCTGGTCCAGTAGTCGACCCAGACCCGCTCCCCACCGACACGAAGTCAACTGTTCGCGCAACATCAGCGGGACCGTGAATATCGATGATCGACACCTCGTGGCCCATCCGCCTCAAAGCGGCGCCCACAATCTCGGCACCAGCACCCGACCCGTTAGTACCCAACATGGCGGGCAACACCCGGGCAATCGTGAACCAGGAGGTCATTTCGCGCCCTCCAGTTCCTTGTATCCCGCGAGCCGTCGAATGAGCATCATTTGCTCGTAGTTCACAATCGCCGTCACAGGCTGAACTGTGTTGTGGGCAAGCCTGGACACGGTGGTGAGCGCCTCTGAGGTGTCTTCCACGAGGGTCCCGTAGGGGATGCCCCGGTACTCGAGAAAGAGCGCCCACTGGGCGGCTTTGGTGCCGCTCAGAACATCGACGTGATCAATGGGCCCCAAATCAACATCAAAAATCCAGGAGGGATCCGGTGTGCCCTCATCCACCGCCACCCACACAATCTCCAGTGGACCCTCCAAAGCAGCAAGATTCACCTGCAGGCTTGGCAGATTCTTCATCATGGTGAGAGATATCTCACGGCCCCGGTAGGAAATGGTTTCCCCGCGTCCAAACACGGGCGCTTGGTGCGAGAAAGCCCGCGTGATGGCTGAGCCCTCTAGTGCCCGGCCAAGCGTCAACGTGGCAGCCCCTAGTGCCAGCGCCGCATCCACCGCGTAGTGGAGCCCCGGCGAGGGCAACTTCACCCTGTGCACAACCGCTCCAAGCGCAATCGAGGCCTCAGCCCCCTGGGTAGCCTCAAGCACAGCCAGCGGGTTGGGATCTGGCGCGTGCTCAAAGTCGAAGAACAACGGAGCCGCCACCAATCCGTGGGGTTGGCTCGCCACCGCCGCCTGAGAGACATCGGTGGCGTTCGCGGAAATACCAGCTTCACGCACTTCCTGGGCAAGCGCGGCCAAATTAGGGTCTGCTTGATTGACCAGAACGCCCCTCTTGGCCCGAAGGGCGAGGGTTCGCAGCATCCGATAGACATTCTCCGGTTCACCAAAACGGTTGAGTTGGTCGACCTGCAGGTTAGTCACCACAACCCAATCGGGCCGGAGCAACTCAGCGATTTGGGGCCCATAGGCCTCGTCCACTTCAAGAACGGCGACATCGGCTCTCACTCGACCAAAGAGTGAGCACTGCGCCACCACGGCGGATGCCAAACCCTGCGGGAGGTTCCCACCAGCAGGGTTAGTAAAGACCCGCACGCCGTGCTCTGCGAGCACGGCACTTAACATCGTCGTGGTGGTGGATTTTCCATTCGAGCCCGTGACAAAGACAACTCCGCCTGGTAGTGAACCCAAGGTCCTTGACAACACATCCGGCACTAAACGCAGAAGAATCCACCCGGGAAAAGCTGAGCCTCCACCCCGGAGTCGCGTGGCAACGCGAGCAATCCTGGAAATCAGGAGAGCCCAGAAGAGTCGCATGCTTCTTACTCGAGGTAGTCGCGAAGGGCTTGAGACCGGGAAGGGTGACGGAGCTTCGCCATGGTCTTTGACTCGATCTGGCGGATCCGTTCACGGGTAACGCCGAAAGTGTCGCCAATCTGGTCAAGGGTCTTCGGCATTCCATCGCCAAGCCCAAAACGCATCCGAATGACTCCGGCTTCCCGCTCAGAGAGGGACTCCAGAAGCATCTCCAGTTGGCGCTGCAACATAGTGAAACCCACCGCATCTGCAGGAACAACCGCCTCGGTGTCCTCAATAAGGTCACCGAATTCGCTATCTCCGTCTTCACCGAGTGGAGTGTGAAGGGAGATGGGCTCGCGGCCATACTTCTGCACCTCGACAACCTTCTCGGGAGTCATGTCTAATTCGCGGGCCAACTCTTCAGGAGTTGGTTCGCGACCCAGGTCTTGAAGCATCTGGCGCTGCACTCGAGCGAGCTTATTAATGACCTCGACCATGTGGACGGGAATACGAATGGTGCGCGCCTGGTCCGCCATCGCACGGGTAATGGCCTGACGAATCCACCAGGTGGCATAGGTGGAGAACTTAAAGCCCTTGGTGTAGTCGAACTTCTCAACGGCGCGAATGAGACCGAGGTTTCCTTCCTGGATGAGGTCCAGGAACTGCATGCCACGGCCCGTGTAGCGCTTAGCTAAGGACACCACCAGACGCAGGTTGGCGCCAAGCAAATGGTTCTTCGCGCGGTATCCGTCCTTAGTAATCTCGTGCAGCTCACGGGCGAGCTTCGTGGTCTTCTGAGAGTTCGTGAGTTGAGAAAGCTTTTCCTCCGCAAACAAGCCAGCTTCGATTCGCATGGCAAGCTCAACTTCTTGCTCAGCATTGAGAAGCGCGACTCTACCAATCTGCTTCAGGTAGTCCTTGACTGGGTCAGCGGTGGCACCGGTGATTGTCGTAGAAACAATCGGTGCATCATCGTCATCAGAACTGGAAAGCAGGAGCGCTCCCTGCGGGAGGACTTGTTGTTCCTTCTCGTCCTCATCCTCGTCTGGTTCATCGTCGACCGCCGCTTCGGCTAGCGCTGCAATGACCTCAGCCCCGAGCTTGATCGCAACGTCATCAGAGACCACGTCCACGACGTCGTCGCCATCAACCTCAACCGCAATGTCCTGGTCAAGATCAATATCGACATCATCAACGGCGATTGTCCCGGACGGAGCAGCCTTGGCGCTCCTGGTCGCCTTGGCAACAGGCTTCTTCGCGGGTGGTTTAGCGGCTGGCTTTGGTGCAACAGTCTTCGCTGGGGCTGGCTTCTTGGCCACCGTCTTGGCGGCAGCCCTAGCAGGCGCTTTAGTAGCTGGTTTTGCAGACGTCTTTGCTGCTGGCTTCGCCGGAACCTTGGCGACAGAAGCGTTCGAAGCCGGAGCTTTAGCGGGTGCCTTCTTGGGGGCCGCCTTCGCTGATGCCCCGGCCGGTGTCTTGGAGGGAGAGGTGGCAGAGGGTGCTTGAGAGGGGGTCACAGACGTCGAGGGAGCTTTCTGGGTGTTATCGGGTTTCTTGCGGAGTCGATCTACGAAACCGCCAAAACCCTTCCGCGGGGATGGGATGGATGCGGGCGACGTTGCCCCTTTCGCGCTCGCCGCAGACTTATCTGATGGAGCTGGCTTCGACGTTGCCATGTGCCACCTTGTCCAATGCGTTGAGGGCAGTAGGAAGACCCTTGTCAAGTTCTTCGCAGAAAAGCCGAAGAGCCAAACAGGGCCTCCTCCCAGTATGGCACGATTAGCCAGCCTGGCCGTTCAGGCACCGCCGAATGCGTTTCAGAGTGAGTCTGTGTCGCTCGAGGAGCCGGCCGCGTGACGCTTGGCGAGGAAGTCTTGGAGTTCAGCCGCAATCGTGTCGGCGCTCGGGAATTCCCCGTCAGCTCCCATCAGGGGTGAGGGCATGGGGTTGTCTTCCATGTAGGAATCGTGCCGCGTCTCCAGAGTCCCCACGAGCTTGCCGAGCTCCTGGTTGTTCTCCACCTGCTCAGAGATTCCCCGGAGGAACTCACGGCCGGCCTCTCGAAGAGCATCGGTCGGGAAGACCAAG
The DNA here is from genome assembly GCA_044237205.1 of Pontimonas sp. Lineage (GTDB taxonomy): Bacteria > Actinomycetota > Actinomycetes > Actinomycetales > Microbacteriaceae > Pontimonas. The sequence goes on from JBIIFP010000002.1 coordinate 29,159, forward strand.
CCCGTGGCCCGGGTTACGGATTGCAAGGCGGTGACTGCGGCGTCAGGGAACTCGGTGTCAGCCAAGTAGTGAGGCACCAGGATGACAAAACCGGTGGTGGGGTGTTCTTTCTCCTGCAGACGGTATTCCACGAGGTGCATCAGGGTTCCTGGGACACCAGTGGTGGGGCGCCATACTGACAACGCGTCGGTCAGGTCACTCCTGTTTCCGCTGACCGTCACACCAAGGCTCCTGGTGTGCGGCACTGGCATCGGAATGGCGTGCACCCATGTGCTAGAGGACACAGCGAGTTCATCAATCAACTCGAGCATGCGGGTACTCACCTGGTCCCACCGGAAATCAGGCTCATAGCCTGAGAGAAAAAGAAACTCGGTGCCCACCTCGTCGCGCACCAAGTCCAGCGACAAGCGAGGTGGTCGGTAACTGGTGAGCGCCGTTTCTTCGAACTGAAAAACTGGGCGTCTAGCCCTGTAGTCAACAAGAAGATCGTTGACGAAAGTACCCACTCTCTCGTGAGAGAGAGTGTCCATCATGTAGTTGTTGACCTGCGTCACCGTGGCGCCGGCATCGGCAAAGCCGGTGAGACCTGCAACCAAGGGCAGCCCCCGAGGCACAGCCGAGAGCTCCAGGGCCTCGCGAAACACGTGGTCAGAGAACATACCCCCATCGTACAAGCCCACTGTCAGCCGAGCTGAGTGCGCCACCAGCAGTGTCTGGGCGGTGTGGATTAACATGGGGAAATGACCCTCCCCGACATCACAGCCTCACCCGCCAACCCAGCCGAACTCGACGCAGACATCGTTGTTGTGGGCCTCTCCTCTAGCGACCAAGGACTTGAGATCGCGGCCGGTGAACTGACCCCGGAACAGGCGGATGCTCTTCTGGACGCGGCGAAGCGGGTCGGAGCCGATGGTGATCGCAACAACACGTGGCGGATTCCAGCACCGGCGGGATTCTCCTGCACCAGCGTTGTGTTGACCGGGCTTGGGGCTGGGGCGCCCGGCCCCAACGGCCTCCGTGAAGCAGCCGGCTACGCGGCTCAGAATATCAATAAGGTCTCCCGCGTTGTCTATGCCCTCCCCACAACCTCCAGCGCTGAGGTCGTCGCAGTCGCCGAAGGCGCGCTGATGGGCTCGCATCGTATTCAGAAGGCCCACGCCGAGGCCGAGGATGGTCTGCAGGCCATCACGGTGGTAGGCACAGCATCTCCCGCGGACATCGACAATGCCCGCGTTACGGCGGAAGCGGTGTGGCGAGTCAGAGACCTTGTGTCGCTGCCACCGAACGTCTTGCACCCTGAATCCTTTGTCGAGCGCGTGAGGACCATGGCCGCATCCCTCGATATCTCTATTGAGGTACTAGAGGAGAAAGCACTGCGCGACCAGGGATACGGCGGGCTCACCGCGGTCGGCCAAGGATCCGCAAATCCACCGCGCATGATGGTGCTCCGCTGGTCTCCCCCGGGCGCGAAGAAACACATCGCGCTCGTTGGCAAGGGCATTACTTTTGACTCCGGTGGCCTGTCACTGAAGCCAGCGAACTCGATGGTCGGCATGAAGTACGACATGACCGGGGCGGCGGTCGTGTCGGCAGTGGCATTGGCAAGCGCTGCAAGCTCTACTCCCACCGCTGTGACCGCTTGGGTGTGCCTGGCCGAGAACATGCCAAGCGGTAGCGCCTCTCGCCCGAACGACGTCATCACCATCAAGAACGGCACAACGGTCGAAATTTTGAACACGGATGCCGAGGGCCGCCTGGTCCTCGCCGATGGCTTGAGCGCAGCATCGGCTGAAAACCCGGACCTCATCATTGACGTGGCAACACTGACTGGGGCGGCCCGTGTGGCACTTGGTGAGCGCTATGCGGGCTTGATGGGCTCCGACGACGCCGTCGCACAGGTCCGCGAGGCCGCTGAAAGGGTTGGTGAACTGGTCTGGCCCATGCCCCTCCCTGAAGAGCTCCGATCGTTACTGAAGACCGACGTTGCCGATATCGCCAATGCCAAGCCCGGCAACACACTCGGTGGCATGTTGGTTGCCGGCCTCTTCCTCCGGGAATTCATCGGCAGAGATAGTCAGGGGAACACTCTGCCCTGGGCGCACCTCGACATCGCTGGACCTGCCGAGAATTCTTCTGGCCCCTGGGGCTACACGCCCAAGGGGCCAACAGGTGCTCTCACTCGGACTCTCCTAGACATTGTCGGCGCGAGGGCTGGCTCCACCAAGTAGTAGGCTTGGTGGGCACGGCCGTCGTGAGGTCGAGCGTTTGTCATCTGGGCCGCCAGGCTAACTAACGTGAGGGAGTCTCCTACTCGTGGCTGAGCACACTTTTGATCTTGTCGTTCTAGGCGCAGGAAGTGGTGGCTACGCGGCCGCTCTTCGCGCCAGTCAACTCGGAATGAGCGTCGGGCTCATCGAGAAAGACAAGGTCGGTGGCACCTGCCTTCACGTCGGGTGTATTCCGACGAAGGCCCTTCTCCACGCTGCCGAGGTTGCGGACTCTGCCAGGCACTCCGACATGTTTGGCGTGCGGGCAACTTTAGAGGGCGTCGACCTTCCCGCAGTGAATCACTACCGCGATGGCATCGTCGCCTCCAAGTACAAGGGCCTTCAGGGTCTTATTAAGGCACGCGGTATCACCACCATTGAGGGCACAGGAACCTTGGTTTCCCCCACCACCGTGCAGGTCGGCGATGACACCGTCGTCGGCAAGAACGTCGTCCTAGCCACTGGTTCCTACCCGAGAACGCTCCCCGGCCTAGACATCGGCGGGCGCATCATCACCTCCGAGCAGGCTCTGGCTCTCGACTGGATCCCTAGCAAGGTCATCGTTCTCGGTGGCGGAGTGATTGGTGTTGAATTCGCCAGCGTCTGGCGCTCCTTTGGCTCCGAGGTCACCATCGTGGAGGGCTTGCCCCGTTTGGTTCCTGCTGAGGACGAATCGATCTCGAAGCAGTTTGAACGTGCGTTCCGGAAGCGCGGCATCAACTTCCACACCGGTGTGCGCTTCCAATCGGCAACCCAAGACGCCAACTCCGTCACGGTGAACCTGGAAAACGGCACCGTCGAGACTGCAGACCTCCTACTCGTCGCAGTCGGACGCGGCCCCAAAACCGATGGCATGGGCTTTGAAGCCGTCGGTGTCACGATGGACCGCGGCTATGTCCTCACCGACGAGCGGCTTCGCACGAACGTCCCCGGCGTTTTCGCAGTGGGCGACATTGTCCCCGGTATTCAGCTGGCGCACCGCGGTTTTCAACACGGAATCTTCGTGGCTGAAGAAATTGCTGGCTTCAACCCCATGGTCGTGTCAGATCGGAACATCCCGAAGGTTACCTACAGCGAGCCAGAAGTCGCCTCAGTGGGCTACTCCGAGCAGGCCGCCAAGGAAGAGTTCGGCGAGGCAGGGATTGCCGTGTACGACTACAACCTGGCTGGCAATGGAAAGAGCCACATCCTCGAAACCGCCGGTTCGATAAAGGTGATTCGCCAGGTGGATGGCCCCGTTCTCGGTGTTCACATGATTGGTGCCCGTGTCGGCGAACTCATCGGTGAAGCCCAGCTCGCTGTCAACTGGGACGCCTACCCCGAAGACATTGCCCCTCTGCTCCACGCCCACCCCACCCAAAACGAAGCTCTGGGAGAGGCCTTCCTCGCTATCGCAGGTAAACCCCTGCACGCGCTGTAAGGTCTTCCCGAAACCCCTCTCACAAGGAGAAACCTCACCATGGCTCAAGATGTAACCCTCCCGGCCCTCGGAGAAAGCGTGACCGAAGGAACGGTGACCCGCTGGTTGAAGAATGTCGGCGACACTGTCGCCGTCGACGAGGCACTCGTCGAAATCTCCACCGACAAGGTCGACACCGAAATCCCCTCACCCATCGCCGGCGTAGTGGAAGCAATCCTGGTGGCTGAGGATGAGACCGTGGAGGTCGGCGCAGTTCTTGCTCGCATTGGTGATGGCTCCGGCGCAGCCGCAGCACCTGCCGCACCCGCAGCTGAGCCAGCAGCCCCTGTCGTTGAAGCTCCTGCTGCTCCCGCTCCTGTGGCGCCTGCACCTGTAGCCGCTCCGCCTGCCCCGGCAGTGGTGACGCCCACGCCCGTGGCGGCACCTCCGGTGGCAGTGGTGACGCCCACGCCCGTGGCGGCACCTCCGGTGGCAGCGGCGCCCGCAACACCTGTTGCTCCTGCACCAGTGCCACCAGGATTGCCACAGCCGGTGCCTTCTGGCGGGCGCTCAATGCCCTACGTGACTCCCATCGTTCGCAAACTCGCGAATGACCACGGTGTGGACGTCTCCAGGATTAATGGAACCGGAATCGGTGGCCGCATCCGCAAGCAGGACATTCTTGCCGCCACCGGTCAGACTGGTCAGCCAGCTGCCGCAGCCGCAGTGACCACGGTTGCCGCTTCTGGACTGCGTGGCACCTCGGTCCCGATGAGCCGCCTGCGCAAGGTGATCGCAGAGCGCGCTGTGGCATCCATGCAGCAGACCGCCCAGCTCACGAGCGTCGTGGAGGTTGATGTCACGGAGATCGCCGAATTGCGCACTGCTGTGAAGGACCAGTTTGCTGCCGCAACGGGCGTCAAGCTGAGCTTCCTGCCATTCTTCGTGAAGGCCGCTGCCGAAGCCCTTCAGGTGTTCCCCATCATCAATGCGGTCGTGGATGGCGAGAACATCGTCTACCCGGCAAGCGAGAACATCTCGATTGCTGTTGACACCGAGCGTGGCTTGCTCACACCGGTTCTCAAGTCAGCCGGTGGGATGAACATCGCCCAGGTTGCCTCAGCGATTTCTGACCTCGCTGAGCGCACTCGCACCAACCAGCTAAGCCCCGACGAGTTGGCCGGTGGCACATTCACTCTGACCAACACGGGCTCGAGGGGGGCGCTCTTTGACACCCCGGTAGTCTTCCTCCCGCAAGTTGCCATCCTCGGCACCGGAATCGTCCAAAAGAAGCCTGTAGTCGTTACCCACGACGGCGACGACTCGATTGCGATTCGTCAGATGGTCTACTTGGCCCTCTCCTATGACCACCGCATCGTCGATGGAGCAGACGCCGCCAGGTTCCTCACCATGGTGAAGGACCGTCTCGAGGCCGGCGACTTCGACGCCGATCTCGGCATCTAAGAACTCCAGGAAACCGAGGGATAGACATGGCACAGAAGAACGAGTCAACAACCAAAGAGCCCGGTCGAGTAAAGCAGCTGTGGCAGATCTTCGTGATGACCAAGAAGACCGACAAAGCACTCGTGCCGTTGTTGATCCTGACCCTGATTGGGCCTATTGCCGCGGGTATCGGCGCCGCCATTCTGATTTCGGCTGGCAGCATCCTCACCCTGATTCTCTACATCGTCACCGGTTTGATGCTCTCGGTCCTGCTAACCCTGGTCGTGCTGGGTAACAGGGCTGAGCGCACCGCCTACCAGCAGATCTCTGGCCAGCCAGGCGCCGTTGGCGCAGTACTCCGGAGCGCGTTGCGCAGAGTCTGGCAGGCAAGCGAGTTCCCTGTGGCCGTTAATCCGAAGACCCAGGAAGCCGTCTACCGCGCGGTCGGGAAGCCAGGGGTCGTCCTGATTGCTGAGGGTGCGCAAGCGAAGACCAAGAAGATGCTGGACGACGAACGTCGGGCCGTGCTTCGTGCTGTCCCAGACATTCCCGTTCACTACGTGTTTGTCGGACCAGACGCGAACGCCACACCTCTTCACAAGCTCAACAAGAAGCTGAAGTCGCTCAAAAAATCATTGCGCAAGGCTGAGGTTCTCGCGGTGTCCCACCGGTTGAACTCCCTCTCCCGTGGCGGAAGCCTGCCAATCCCCAAGGGCATGGACCCTTCGAAGGCGCGCGCTCAGCGCCCCCGCTAAAGACGGAGCTGGCTAGCGACGGACAAGGATAGTCCCGACCAAACGGTCGTGGCCGCCCCGCATGTCGTCATCAGTGAGTATTGCCGGCACCACCGCGGCAACCAGCAGTGGCCTCACCAGTGGCGCCAGGATTCCCAGCGCACCACCCTTGATTGGCGCGATCCGGATTCCCGTGATGAGATGCCCCGGAGTTCCCGCCGCGAAGAGTCCCCCGAGCATCGAAAGCACGACAAACACGGCCAAGGTGGGAAGCGCTCGGTAGTCAAAAAACATCAGTGATATGCCGACAGCGATACCCCAGTCGATCGCTAAGCCCAGTGCTCGCCGAAGATAGGTGGGCGTTGACCGGGGGCCCTTCTGCGGCAAACCGAACCTCTTGCCAGGCCAATAGTTGGGGTCCCTGCTCTCCACCTGGCCAGTGTAGGGCGCCACAGAAGCCGGCTGGGGTGTAACACGACCGAAACATTGCGGATATGGCAAAGAAACTGGCGAGGCATACCCTGAAGGTGCGTTGAAACCTCAGCGCACCCCATCCCACGAAAAATCAGGAGCCACCAGCATGTTTAAGAACTCCTCTGAGGTTCTCAAATACATCAAAGATAACGACGTCAAGTTCCTCGACATTCGTTTCACCGACCTCCCGGGTGTGCAGCAGCACTTCAACATTCCGGCCAAGACCGTCGACGAGGAGTTCTTCACCGTCGGTCAGCTGTTTGATGGTTCGTCCATCCGCGGTTTCCAGGAGATCCACGAATCAGATCTCCAACTGATTCCCGATGTCACCACCGCCTATCTCGACCCCTTCCGCGATGAGAAGACTCTCATCATGATCTTTGACATCTATAACCCCCGTAACGGCGAGATTTACAGCCGTGACCCACGTCAGGTTGCCCACAAGGCAGAAAAGTACTTGGCCTCCACCGGCATCGCCGACACCGCCTACTTTGCCCCCGAGGCCGAGTTCTTCATCTTCGATGATGTGCGCTACGAAGTTCGCCAGAACAAGAGCTACTACGAAGTTGACTCGATTGAGGGCGCATGGAACACGGGCCGACACGAAGAGGGCGGCAACCTCGCCAACAAGACCCCCTACAAGGGCGGCTACTTCCCCGTCAGCCCGATTGACCACATTGCGGATCTACGCGATGACATCTGCCTCAAGCTCGACGACGCTGGTCTCATCGTTGAGCGCTCCCACCACGAGGTCGGCACCGCCGGCCAGGCGGAAATCAACTACCGTTTTGACACGATGGTGAAGGCCGCAGATGACATTCTGAAGTTCAAGTACATCGTCAAGAACACGGCACTCCAGTGGGGCAAAACCGCGACCTTTATGCCCAAGCCCCTGATGGGCGACAACGGTTCGGGTATGCACACCCACCAGTCGCTCTGGAGTGACGGCAAGCCGCTCTTTTACGATGAGGCCGGCTACGGCGGGCTCAGTGACTTGGCTCGCTGGTACATCGGTGGAATCCTCGCCCACGCACCAGCGCTGCTCGCCTTCACGAACCCCAGCATCAACAGCTTCCACCGCTTGGTGCCAGGCTTTGAAGCTCCGGTCAATCTGGTGTATTCGGCCGGAAATCGCTCCGCGGCAATCCGTATCCCGATCACCGGTACCAACCCGAAGGCCAAGCGCATCGAGTTCCGTGCGCCTGATGCGTCGGGTAACCCCTACCTGGCCTTCGCAGCTCAGATGATGGCTGGCCTAGATGGAATCCAGAACAAGACCGAGCCCCACGAGCCAGTGGACAAGGACCTTTATGAGCTGCCCCCGGAGGAAGCAAAGGCCATCCCCCAGCTTCCAGGCTCTCTCGAAGCGGCACTGGCAGCACTGGAGGCAGACCACGCCTTCTTGCTCAAGGGTGGCGTTTTCACCGAAGACCTGATCGAAACCTGGGTTGCGTTCAAGCGCGAACACGAGATTGCGCCCATGGCGCAGCGTCCTCACCCGTTCGAGTACGAGCTCTACTACAGCGTCTAGATCTCCTCGACTCTGGTGGGTCCTATCGTGGGATGGGGCCCGCCAGTGCCGTTAAGGAGTGTTTTTCTTTCCGTAAAAGACACGCTCGAACACCGCTCTCGCGTGGCGGGTCACCCTGAGATACTCCTCATCCAGTGCCGTTGCGCTCCCAGACTGATACCCCATAAGCCGCGCGGCCCCCTCGAGAGTTTCTCGATCAACGGGCAAGACGTCGGTGGCTCTAGCGCCAAACAGTGTGAGCGCAGTTCGAACGCGCGAGGCCATCAACCAGGCCGCGCGCAGATCCGAAGCGTCCCCAGTACTCACAATCCCCTCCTGTTCCAGGGTGCCGAGCGCGCTGAGAGTCGAGGGGGTCCTTAGCCCCTCGAGCCGTCGTCCGTGCTGAAGTTGCAGGAGCTGAACGGCCCACTCGACGTCGCTGAGCGACCCGCGCCCGAGCTTCAGATGCCGCGTCGCATCAGCGCCCTGGGGAAGGCGCTCGGACTCCACCCGAGCTTTGATCCGACGAATCTCGCGCGCTTCGTTCTCACCAAAGGTCTCGGGATACCGAACGGCGTTGGCTAGTGCCATAAAGTCCTGCCGCACTGCGTCATCACCAACGACGTCTCTCGCGCGGAGGAGGGCTTGGGCTTCCCACCCCAATGCCCATCTCTCGTAGTACTGGCGATAAGCATCAAGGCTGCGCACCAGCGGCCCATTCTTGCCCTCTGGGCGCAGCCCCGCATCCAGGTCGACGGGGAAGAGGACGTCTTCACTCAGGCGGGTGATGTCCTTAACAATTTTGCCGGCGACTTCCATCGCTTGCTCACCAGCGCCCGCATCACGGAACACATAGAGGACATCGAGGTCACTGCCAAACCCGAGTTCGGCTCCACCGAATCGACCCATGCCGATGATTGCGAAGTCAACGCCAGCGGTGGCTCTTCGGGCGATCTGGCAAATCCCCTCCAGGAAGACCTCAGCAAGCTCACTCATGGCCCGGCCAACGGTGCCGATGTCGATCACTCCGACCATACTGCCAAGCGCAATTCTCAGCAGCTCGCGGCGGCGAAGCGAACGCAGCGCTCCACTCGCTCCGACCTCATCGCTCGCGTACCTCTCGAGGGTTGCCCGTACTTCGTCGCGTAAGGACTCGAGGTCTCTGGGAACCAAATCGTCATCGTTATCCAGCCACGCCGCGCCCTCCGGAATTCGACCGAGCAGCGCCGAGACATACCGACTTGTCGAGAGCACGGCGGTGAGCCGGTTGGCTGCTCCCGAAGAGTCTCGCAACATTCGCAGAAACCAGTGGGTCTCGCCCAAGTCGTCACTGAGGGTCCTGAACGCCAAGAGGCCACCGTCTGGATCAGTTCCTTCAGAAAGCCACGAGAGCAGGACGGGCAGCAGCGTCCGCTGGATGGCTGCCCGCCGGGAAACACCCTGGGTGAGTGCGCTGATGTGATGCAGCGCACCCTCTGGATTCCTAAATCCCGAGGCTTGCAGGCGCAACGAGGCCTGTTCACTGGTCAACTCGACGCCGGCACTGGGAAGCCCTGCCACCGCGGAGAGGAGCGGGCGATAGAAGAGCTTCTCGTGGAGACTTCGCACCGAGCGCTGGATTCCCCGCCAGTGGGCGACCAAGTCATCGGCAGTGTCCGCCAACTTTGTTGAGCGCGCGAGCACCCGAATGGCGCTCTCGTCGCGGGGCATCAAGTGGGTGCGCTCAAGTTTCGAGAGTTGAATTCGGTGCTCGAGCAGGCGCAATGTGCGATAGGCAAGGTCAAACTCGGCTGCTTCTGCCCGCCCTACATAGCCAGCCTGAGAGAGCGAACGAAGGGCGCCGAGCGTGTCAGCGAGGCGGACACTCTCGTCCGTTGCGCCGTGGACGAGCTGAAGTAGTTGGATGGTGAACTCGATGTCTCTGAGCCCGCCTGGCCCGAGTTTGATCTGATAGTCGACATCATCGGGGGGAATATTCGCGGTCACACGCTCACGCATGCGCTGGACTTGCTCAACGAAACCCGGCCGCTGCGACGCCGCCCAAATCATGGGCTCTAGAGCACTGCGATAGCGCTGGCCCAGGTCACGATCCCCAGCAATGGGGCGAGCCTTAATGAGTGCTTGGAACTCCCAATCACTGGCCCAGCGCTGGTAGTACGCGATGTGAGAGTCAAGAGTTCGCACGAGCGCGCCATCTTTACCCTCCGGGCGAAGGTTGGGGTCAACCTCCCAGAGGCCAGGCTCAACCCCAAACTCCGTGACGCCCCGCGCTGTGTCACGAGCCAGCGCGGTGGCGCCAACAAGCACCTTCTCTTGGTCATGACCCTCGGGAACCTCGGTGACATAGATGACGTCCACGTCGCTCAAGTAATTCAGTTCAGCAGCACCGGCCTTGCCCATGCCGATAATCGCGAGTGGCACATCGCTTGCCTCCAGCTGGTGGTGCGCTCTGGCCAAGAGCAGGGAGACATCCAGAACCGCACCCGCCATATCCGCAAGTGCACGAGCCACGGCCTCAACTACGGCGAGTGGACTCTCTGCCTCAGAGTCCCACAGAGCCACAGCGCACAGCGCCCTCCGGTATGCGACCCGGAGTGCCGTTACGGCCTCGTCACCAGCAAGCTCATGAACGGCCACCGCAAAGGTGCTGGCGTAACCCGCTTGGTCTCCCGGTTTCTTGGGAGCCGACTTCACGACATCCCACTGGTCAGGCCGCCGCAAAAGGAAATCACCGAGGCCAGAGCTGACACCAGTCAGCGTGATGAGCCGACGACGAGAAGGTGCTTTCGACCAGAGAGCGGCAAAACGAGCACCATCCTTGTCGCGAAGGAGAAGGAGAGTGTGGGCAGCGAGGTCGGGGTTTGCCGCATGGGCAAACTCCTCGGGCTCGGCCTCAAGGCTCTCGAGAGCAGCGTTTGCCTGGTCAAGACTCTCGAACCCTGCTCGGGCCACGAGGGTGAGCGCGGAGCGGGGCCTTCGCATGAGCGCTGGCGCTTAGAGAAGTTCGAGGTTGCGGGAGAGCTCGTAGGGAGTCACCTGCGCGCGATACTCGAGCCAATCCCGCTTCTTGTTGAGCAACACATAGTTGAACACCTGCTCACCGAGAGTCTCAGCGACCAGCTCGCTCTTCTGCATCAACTCAAGAGCTCTATCCAGGCTTGCCGGGAGCGGTTCGTATCCGAGCGCCATGCGCTCGCCTTCACTCAGCTCCCAGACAGTGTCCTCGGCCTCTGGCGGCAGCTCGTAGTTCTCCGCGATTCCCTTCAGACCGGCAGACAACAGAACAGCAAATGCCAGGTAAGGGTTCGCCGCAGAATCAATTCCGCGATACTCCACGCGCGCGCTTTGGCCCTTGCCGGGCTTGTAGAGCGGGACTCGCAGCAAAGCCGAGCGGTTGTTGTGACCCCAGGTCACGTAGCTCGGGGCTTCGTGGCCGCCCCAGAGGCGCTTATAGGAGTTCACGAACTGGTTGGTGATTGCCGTGAACTCAGGAGCGTGGCGCAAGATACCGGCCACGAACGAGCGTCCCACAGCGGACAGCTGATACTTGCCTGCCGGGTCAAAGAACGCGTTGGTGTCACCCTCAAAGAGCGAGAGGTGAGTGTGCATTCCAGATCCCGGGTGCTGAGCGAGGGGCTTGGGCATAAAGGTCGCATAGACGCCCTGCTCAATGGCGACCTCTTTGATCACCGTGCGGAAGGTCATGATGTTGTCCGCCGTGGTCAGAGCATCCGCGTAGCGCAGATCGATTTCGTTCTGCCCGGGCCCCGCCTCGTGGTGGCTAAATTCCACGGAAATACCGAGGTCTTCGAGCATGCGGACCGCGCGGCGACGGAAGTCGTGGGCGGTGCCACCGGGAACGTTGTCGAAGTACCCAGCGGAATCCACGGGCTCTGGGCCATCGGGGCCATAAGAACTTGATTTCAGCAGATAAAACTCGATCTCCGGGTGCGTATAAAACGTGAACCCCAGGTCTGCGGCCTTCTCCAGTTGGCGCTTGAGGACATAGCGCGGGTCCGACACTGCTGGCTGCCCATCCGGGGTCGTAATATCGCAGAACATCCGAGCGGTGGGGTCAATTTCCCCGCGCCACGGAAGAATTTGGAAGGTGGTGGGGTCCGGGTGTGCCAGCACATCGGCCTCAAATGCACGGGTAAATCCTTCGATGGACGATCCATCGATGCCGAGACCCTCGGTAAAGGCGCCTTCAACCTCGGCGGGAGCAATGGCAACCATCTTCAGCGTGCCCACAACGTCGGTGAACCACAGTCGAATGAATTTGACGCCGCGCTCCTCAATCGTGCGCAACACAAAGTCTCGTTGTTTGTCCATCGTTCCCTCACAGCATCGCCGGACTGGAGTAATTCCTAAGCATTAGGCTACTCGGTATGCCCCGTCTTCGCTTGGCTATGGCCCAAACTAACCCGCTCGTGGGTGACCTCCTGGGCAATAGTGAGCGCCTGCTGCAGCTGGCCACGGACGCCTATAGCCAGGGTGCTCAAGTCTTCCTCACCGGCGAGTTGGCCCTCACCGGATATCCCATCGAAGATCTAGCGCTGCGCGACAATTTCTTGGGCAGTGCGGCCCGCTACGTCGCCGATTTCGCCCACCTTCTCGACGTCGCTGGCATGGGTGACCTTGTCGTCGTTCTAGGACACCCCGATGGCCCTCACCCAGTAGCGAGCGACCCCACCGCCCCGCACCAACCAGCCCGAGCTCACAATGCCGCCAGCGTGATCCACCGTGGGCGTATTCACGCTACGTACGCGAAGCACCACTTGCCAAACTACGGAGTTTTTGATGAATTCAGAACCTTCGTCCCGGGCACACAAAGCCTCATTGTTCGCGTGGCTGGGGTGGACCTCGGAATCGTGATCTGCGAGGACCTGTGGCGGACCAGCGGCCCTGTTGAAGCCCTCACCGGATACCCCTTGAGTGCTTTGTTGGTGCCAAACGCCTCGCCCTTTGAGCGGGATAAAGATCTAGTCAGATCCCCGCTTGTGACCACGCGAGCACGTGAGATGAACACCACCGTCTGCTACGTGAACCTCGCCGGCGGCCAAGATGACCTCGTGTTTGATGGCGACAGCATGGTCATCACACCTGGCGGAGAACGCATCGCAACCGGAGCGCGTTTTGACGAGGACCTGATTGTTGTCGACCTTGAGCTCGCAGCGAGCGTCCGCGATGCTGCAGTCCCAGCGGACACGACTCGGATTGTGCTCGAGGGTGCGCGAATGGCGCCAAAAACGGTCCTGCCAGCGAGACCATCAGCGGACATGGCCGAACTGGCGGTGATCTGGAAGGCGCTGGTCACAGGCACCAAAGATTACGTCACTAAAAATGGATTCCCCGGGGTCCTGCTAGGGCTCTCGGGAGGCATCGACTCCGCTGTCTGCGCAGCGATCGCGGCCGATGCTCTGGGCCCAGAAAGGGTCTTTGGCGTCAGCATGCCAAGCGTTCACTCCAGCGCTCACTCCAAAGACGATGCCGCAGATTTAGCCGAGCGCCTCGGGCTGAATTACCGAATCGAGCCCATCGCGGATCTTGTTGCTCCTTTTGACCGGCAATTGGGCCTCACAGGCGTGGCTGCTGAGAACGTTCAAGCCCGTGCCCGGGGAGTGCTATTGATGGCGCTGTCCAACGCCGAAGGGCAGCTTGTCCTGACCACAGGAAACAAGTCCGAGCTTGCCGTGGGGTATTCCACCATCTACGGCGACGCCGTGGGCGGGTATGCCCCGCTCAAGGATGTCCCCAAAACCATGGTCTGGGCGCTTGCCAGGTGGCGTAATGACGAGGCGACCAAAGACGGTGAAACGCCACCGATTCCCCCCAACTCGATCGAAAAACCGCCGAGTGCCGAACTGCGACCAGGCCAAACCGACCAGGACAGCCTTCCCGATTACGACGTTGTGGATTCGATCCTCGACCTCCTTATCCTTGAGGGTCTCGATGAACCACAAATCGTTGCAAAGGGCTTCCAGAGGGACGTTGTCCGGGACATCGTCGCGATGGTCGGTCGCGCCGAGTGGAAACGCCGCCAAGGTGCTCTGGGTCCACGAATCTCGAGTGTGGCATTTGGTCGTGACCGCCGGTTGCCCGTCACCCAGAAAATTACGGGAACTGAGAGACCCCACTAGGCTTTCTGCATGTCTGAGGGACCCAAGCGAGTCAGAGTTCGCCATTTCGCCACAGCAAAAGCGCAGGGCGTCCGGATTACTGGACTCACCAGCTATGACTTCCTCAGTGCTGGCATCTTTGACCGCGCGGGAATTGATTTCCTCCTCATCGGGGACTCCGCCGGTAACGCAGTGTTTGGCTATGACACTACGGTTCCCGTGACCATCGACGAACTCATTCCACTGTGTCGGGGAGTGGCGCGGGCCGCCAAAAGGGCCCTAGTGGTCGCTGACCTGCCTTTCGGCTCCTACGAAGGCGGACCTGATGACGCACTGCGCACTGCAGTGCGTTTCATGAAAGAAACCGGTGTTCACGCGGTCAAGCTGGAGGGTGGTGTGCGCTCTGTCGCCCAAATTGAGCGTCTTGTTGGCGCGGGAATCCCGGTGATGGGCCACATCGGCTACACCCCTCAATCCGAGCACGGGCTTGGCGGGCACGTGGTTCAAGGACGCGGGGCCGGCAAAGACGCTCTGATTCGCGATGCTTTGGCGGTCGAAGCCGCTGGCGCTTTTGCCGTGGTCTTAGAGATGGTCCCCCGCGAAGTTGCCAAGGAGGTCACCGAAGCCTTGAGCATTCCGACAATCGGAATTGGCGCTGGTCCCGACACCGACGGTCAAATTCTCGTGTGGACGGACCTGCTGGGTCTCAACACCACGCGGATCCCCCGCTTTGTGAAGCAATACGCCAATCTTGAGGAAACCCTCTTCGACTCTGTGGGCAAGTGGCGCGATGATGTCACGCAGGGATCGTTCCCGGCTGACGAGCACTCCTTCACCGACAACTAGGGATTTGTCTCTTCTCGCTCCCATTCGCGCGAGCGCTCACGAGCAATGTCTGGCGCTCTCGTCGCTTCCTCTTCGGTGCCAAAAGGTCCATCGCGATGCAGACCCAATGACTGCCGGCCTTTCTCAACCTGGCCGGTTTTGTGGTTGTACCACCACTGTTCTGGCTCTGCCACGCTGCGCTCCCGTTTAGACTGGTCTGGTGCCCCGCGATGCTTCAGGAAACCTCACCCCTGGCGTCATGAGCCCCCCACGACATGTCCCTGACTCTATCGTCAGGCCCGAATATGTGGGGCGGCCTGCCCCCTCAGAGCACGTCGGAGACGACGTATACACCTCAGAGGAAATCGAGCGCATTCGGGCGGCAGGCAAGATTGCTGCGGGCGCCGTGGAGGCAGTGGGGGCTGCCATTGCGCCTGGTGTTACTACCGATCAGCTCGATGCAATTGCCCACGACTTCGTCGTGAGCCACGGCGCCTACCCCTCAACTCTTGGCTACCGCGGATACCCGAAGTCCTGCTGCACCTCAATCAATGAGACGATTTGTCACGGAATTCCTGACAACACGGTGATCGCCGAGGGTGACATCGTCAATATCGATATCACCGCTTTCAAAGACGGCATGCACGGTGACCTCAACAAAACCTTCATCGCTGGCGACGCGAGCGACGACGCCACGCTTCTTGTGGAGCGCACTGAAGAAGCTCTCCGCCGAGCAATCATGGCAGTCGTGCCCGGCCGACAAATCAACGTCATTGGCCGAGCGATTGAAGCCTATGCGTCGCGTTTTGGTTATGGTGTGGTTCGTGATTTCACCGGACACGGTGTTGGCCGGTCTTTTCACTCCGGCCTGATCATCCCCCACTATGACGCCTCACCCCAGTTCGACCAGCTCATGGTTCCGGGCATGGTGTTCACCATCGAACCGATGCTGACCCTCGGAACTATTCACTGGGATATGTGGTCCGATGGCTGGACTGTCACAACCAAGGACAAGTCGCTGTCCGCCCAATTTGAGCACACACTGGTCGTTACGGAGACCGGCGCAGAGATTTTGACGCTGCCATGACCACCGCGATAGGAATCGACATCGGGGGAAGCGGCATTAAAGGCGCCCGCGTGAACGTCGCCACCGGTGAGTTGTTGAGCGAGCGGATCAAATACCCCACTCCGCCCGGTGGCGACCCTGCCGACATTCTCGCCGCCGTCCAGCAGATCTTGCAGGATCTTGAGTCCTCCAGAGATGAACTGATGGGCGTGTGCTTCCCCGCTGTCGTGCGACACGGGGTCACCATGTCCGCGGCGAATGTGTCGCCGGACTGGATTGGATTTCCCGCTGAGCGCCTATTCGCAGACTCGCTAGACCGAGAGGTCCACTTCATCAACGACGCTGATGCCGCTGGTTTCGCTGAAGCCCGCCTGGGTGCCGCGAGAAACGTCGCAGGTCTCGTCATCGTCGTGACGCTCGGCACGGGAATTGGCACGGCACTGATTTCCGATGGTTTGCTGGTACCAAACGCCGAGCTGGGGCACCTAGAGGTCGACGGCGCGGACGCTGAGCTGGGGGCGTCCAACGCCGCTAGAGAGCGTGAAGGCTTGAGCTTTGAGGAATGGGGCGGGCGACTAACCCGATATTTCAGTCAGCTCGAGATGCTGTTCTCCCCCGACCTGTTTGTCATTGGTGGAGGGGTGTCAAAGGAGCATGACGAATTCTTTCCCCACATTCGCATTAGCTCTCCGATCAAGCCGGCTGAGCTCTTCAATAATGCGGGAATCGTCGGCAGCGCAGTGTTGGCAACCCTGAACCACTAGTTAGGTAGCGCAAACTCCTGGAGCTCATCGAGCATGCCGGGATCCACCAGAACTCTCATCTCGGTGCCGTGCTCGGTGTAGGAGGTGTCCTTGATCACCGCGACATCGTGCAGCCTCGCAACGACATCTCCCCGATCAAAGGGCACCAGGATATGCGCTGGCACCGTGGGGTGTGGCAGCAGCTCGTCAATCCGGGCCATCAAGAGCTCAATGCCTTCTCCCGTTTTGGCAGAGACAAACAGTGCATCTGGCTGAAGCCCGCGCAATTGCATGCTGACACCACCATCGACGAGGTCGGCTTTGTTGAACACAACAATCTCTGGCACGTCTGAGGCGCCCACATCCGAGATGACATCGCGCACAGTGGCCAATTGGGCACCGGGGTCAGGATGCGCGGCGTCCACCACGTGGACAATCACATCAGCCTGCCCCACCTCTTCCAAGGTCGAACGAAACGCCTCCACCAATTGGTGGGGAAGCTGCCGAACAAAACCCACGGTATCGGTCAAGGTGAACGCGGTGCCAGAGGGAGAGGTCGCCTTGCGCACGGTCGCATCGAGTGTGGCGAACAACGCGTCCTCGACAAGTACCCCTGCACGCGTAATCCGGTTGAGCAAAGAGGACTTGCCCGCGTTGGTATAACCGGCGATGGCAACGTTGGGAATACCCCTGCGTTTGCGCTGCTGGCGCTTGGTTTCCCGCGATGGGCCAAAAGACGCAATCTGCTTGCGCAGTCTGGCCATCCGCGTGTTGATCCGACGGCGATCCAGCTCAATCTTGGTTTCACCAGGACCACGGCTTCCCATGCCGGCGCTGGCGCCACCAACTTGACCACCGGCCTGGCGACTCATTGATTCACCCCAACCTCTAAGTCTTGGCAAGAGATATTGCAGTTGAGCCAGCTCCACCTGCGCTTTACCCTCACGGGTCTTGGCATGCTGGGAGAAAATGTCCAGGATGACGGCGGTTCGATCAATGACCTTGATCTTCACCACGTCCTCCAGCGCACGGCGCTGGGAGGGAGCAAGTTCAGTGTCAGCAACGACAGTGTCAGCGCCAAGCTCTGCGATGAGCTCCTTGAGGTCCGCAGCCTTGCCCTTGCCCAGATAGGTAGCCGCATCGGGGTGTGGCAAACGTTGGAGTAGCCCATCCAACACCTGAGCACCCGCTGTTTCGCACAGCGCCGCCAACTCCCGAAGCGAGTTTTCGGCGTCAATCGCAGTCCCCTGGCTATACACACCAATCAGAACAACCTTTTCGAGGCGAAGTTGCCGGTATTCAACCTCGGTGACGTCCTCGAGTTCGGTGGAGAGGCTGGTAACGCGACGAAGGGCTTGCCTCTCCTCCAGGTCCATGTCACCGCGCGTAACACTCGAGAATGGACTTACAGAACGGCCAGATGGCCCTCTGAAAACAGTCACGGGAGCAGATTCTTCCTCTGCGGCGGAGAGAATACGATCAACGTCGTCCCTGGGTGAGCCCCTGTTCGTGGTCATAGAGGTCCCAGCGTACGCCTGAGGGGACCAGTCGCGCTGTGAATCTACGCAACCGGCCGTTTGCGCCCATCGTTGGCCGTCTTGGTAGCTAAGAGCACGATGTCAATAAGCCACCACAGCCCAGCGCCACCAACGCTCACGAGTTTCAGAGATCCCAAGGCGCCACTCCCAAGATAGAAGCGGTCGATGCCGAGGTAACCGAAAAGGATCGAGAGCACCAACGCCACCGCCCAGTTTTTCGGGGAGAAAACACCGGGAATCATGTGCGCGGGGAATTCATTGCCCGTGGCCACATCGACCACGGGGGTGTCCCGTGCGATTGTGCGGGTAGCAGCCAGCTCGGAGAGCATCACTGTGTCAGCAGCCATATCCGGGGAGCCTGGGATCTTGACAATCCATGACGACATTGCGGACCCACCCTTTCATCGTTAAATCCAGGCTAACGACGACCTCCGACAGTGGCTCAGGGGCCGCGCACCGGGCGACATTGTGCACCAGGACTACGATGGTGGAATTAGTCGAAGTTTGTGACCCAAGGAGAGTTGTGGGCTATGCCGATTGCCGTCGTCAATCCGACCACCGGAGCCACCGAGGAGGAATTCCCCGCTCACACTCCAGCAGAGGTTCAGGAGCGCCTAGCCAAGGCCCAGGCAGCCTATGAAGTGCTGCGCCGCACCTCCTTTGACGCACGGGCCGCTTGGATGAACAAAGCCGCTGACCTGATGGAAGCGGATGTCGAAGCGCTTGCGACCATGATTGTTCGGGAAATGGGCAAGCCGATTACCCAGGCCCGGGGCGAAGCCCTCAAGTGTGTCAAGAACATGCGCTTCTATGCCAAGAATGCAGAGACCTTTTTGGCCGATGAGCCACTGGCTGACCCAGGCTCGGTCAACGCCCAGGCCGCCTGGTCTCGCTATGAACCCCTCGGCGTCATTCTTGCGGTGATGCCATGGAACTTCCCTCTCTGGCAGGTCATGCGCTTTGCGGCACCAGCACTCATGGCAGGAAACGCTGGGATCCTGAAACACGCCTCGAGCGTCCCTCTCTCTGCCCTCTACCTCGACTCGCTCTTCACACGCGGCGGATTCCCTGAGGGTTCCTTCAGCGCGTTGATGATTCCTGCCCAGGAAGTCAACGCAATCATTGACGACTGGCGCATCAAGGCAGTAACCCTCACGGGCTCAGAGCCCGCAGGGCGGGCTGTGGCAGAGAGGGCCGGTCGCCAGATTAAAAAGTCTGTTCTCGAGCTTGGTGGCTCTGACGCGTTCATCGTGATGCCCTCTGCCGATTTGGACCAAGCGGCCACTGTGGCAGTCACCGCTCGCATTCACAACAACGGACAATCCTGCATCGCAGGCAAGCGATTTATCGTTCACACCGACATCTACGACCAGTGGGTCACGCTCTTCGTGGACAAAATGGGAGCCCTCATCATGGGAGACCCCATGAAGGACGAGACTCAGGTAGGTCCTCTGGCCACCAAGAACGGCCAGAAGGACATTGCCGACCTCGTTGACGATGCCAAAGCCAAGGGAGCCACGGTTCTCCTGGGCGGAGAATTGCCTGAGGGCCCGGGTTTTTACTACCCGCCGACCATCATCGAGGCGATCACCCCTGAGATGAGACTCACCATGGAGGAGGCATTTGGCCCTCTCGCGAGCGTCTACCGGGTGGACAGCAAGGAAGAAGCCATCCGAATCGCCAACCAAACAACGTTTGGTTTGAGTTCAGCTCTCTGGAGCACCAGCGAAGACGACTTCGACTACTTCATGAAGGAACTAGACGCCGGCGCCGTCTTCATCAACGGCATGACCATTTCATACCCGGAACTACCCTTTGGAGGCATCAAAGACTCCGGGTTCGGTCGTGAACTGGGCGCCGCTGGTATTCGCGAGTTTACGAACCTCAAGACAATCTGGAGGGGCTAGGGCCTAAGCGGGTTGTTCAGCTTTGGTGGGCTGAGTCCAGAGAACAATCATTACGACGGTCCCGATAATGGGGACAAGGCCGATGAAAATGAGTTTCCACGAGAACCCCGCATCGAGCAATCTGCGAACGCCAATAGCAAGGTAGGGGACGATGGTGGCGAGGAACCAGACCACTCCGAGCGCGTCCCACAGAGCAGAAGCACCAAAACTCACCAGCACCAAAAACAGGTTGAACCACCAGAACTCGGAGCGAGACGCTTTCCCCGTGAAGTCTGAGTACTTCTGAAAGCCTGTGGCAATTGCGGTTCCGAAATTCATGTCTTCTCCTTGAGTGGATGTGACGCCAGCCTAGCTCGTGGCCCTGAGTGAACCGCTAGCGTTAGTCCATGGCCGGTGACCATTACTTCTCCCCCGACCCGCAGAGCCCTCTTCGCACGTCAGTGCGCACGCTGTCTCTGCGTGGGCACGAGGTCACCCTCGAAACAGCGTCCGGGACATTCAGTCCCGGCGGTCTTGACGCCGGTACTGAAGTCTTGTTGAAATACGCCCCCGCGACGCCCGAACGAGGCACATTTCTCGATATTGGCTGCGGGTGGGGACCACTCACCGTGGCGCTCGCACTGGAAGCGCCCGGAGCGACCGTCCTCGGTGTTGATGTGAACGACCGCGCCCTTCAGGTAGCCAGAGATAACGCGGAGAATCTTGGCCTTACCAACGTCACGGTCACCCAGCCCGAGAACCTAGAGGGCTCCCTCGCGTTTGACCTCATTTGGTCAAACCCACCCATCCGGGTGGGAAAGAAGGCCTTGCACGGCATCCTTGCGTTATGGCTTCCACGCCTTGCCCCAGAGGGAGAGGCCTACCTAGTCGTTGCAAAGAAGCTGGGGGCCGATTCGCTCCTGGAGTGGCTCAAGTCCGGCGAAGTGCCCCACATTCGGGCAGAGCGCGTAGAGACGTCCAGGGGTTACAGAATCCTCCGAGTCGCCAAAGCCTAGATCGTCACCTCGGTGGTGAACACAAGTTCAGCTGGGCCAGACAGGCTCACGTGTTCGCCCTCTTCCGTGGGGAACATACGAACCCCGACCACTCCCCCGGGCACCTCAACCTTCCAGTGATGTGGCGCCTCATCTCCGGCCCAATGCCTGGTCGCCAGTGCAGCGGCTAGAGCGCCCGTGCCACAGGATTGGGTTTCGCCAACGCCTCGCTCATAGACGCGCATCCGAATATGACCAACCCCATCCACCACCAGCGGGTCAGAGGGAACAACAAACTCAATGTTTGCCCCCTGGGACGGCTCAGGGTCAAGCTCCGGCCGGGTGGATAGATCGAGCTCCTCTAGTTCCTTGGCAGAGGAAAGCGCCACGACCACATGGGGATTGGGGCACGTAATGGCCAGCGACGGCCGCGGCACATCAAGCCCCCTGGCTTTCACAATGGGATTCAGTCCAGTGAGCGACCACCGGCCCATGTCAGCCTGGTAGAGGCCGCTCTGCGACTTCGTGACGTCCACCACCCCGGCCCGTGTCGCGATAGGGAAGGTCTGCCCTGGGTCCATAGAGACAAGGCCTTCGGCCAACAGGTAATCAACAAAAACACGGACACCGTTGCCACACATCTCAGCGACCGAGCCGTCCGCGTTGCGGTAATCCATAAACCACTGCGCCTCTGGTTCAATCTCCAGAAGGTGCGCAACCTCGGGACTGGCAGCAGTGCGTGCCACTCGGATCACTCCATCGCCACCAACCCCGCGATGACGATCAGCAAGCTGGCGGTACTGTGCGGGGCTCAGATTTAGCGCATCCCCGAGGTCCTGAAAAAGCACAAAATCATTGGCCGTTCCGTGACCTTTGGTCACGGTGATGGTGAGGGAAGACTGCGCCACCCCTACAGACTACGCCCAGGCGCTCTCAACCGGCAGTGGCCAGGAACCCGAGCGCCTTCGTGGTGGCGCTAGGGTCGTCGGATTCGATCCAGTGGGTGTCTGTGCTCCGGCCAAACCAGGAGACCTGCCGCCTCGCATAGCGACGGGTCAACGCTTGCGTTTCCTCAATCGTCTCCTCCTCGCTCAGGGAACCTGCAATGAAGGCAAGGCACTGCTGGTAACCAATCGCTCGGGAGGCAGTGCCACCCGACTCGATTCCCTGCGGGATTAGCCCCCGAACCTCATCCACCAGCCCCGCCGCCCACATCGCCCTCACGCGGTGATCCAGACGCTCCACCAAGTGCTCACGAGGACTCCGCAACCCGATCACCACAGTTCGCGAATACCAGGGCCGGTGTTCAGCGTCGAGACCAGCGCCAAAGGGCTTGCCGGTCAGGGCTATCACTTCCAGTGCCCTAATCACCCTGCGCGTGTTCTTGGGGTCAATAGCGGCAGCAGCGAGAGGGTCTTTAGCGCGCAGCTCCTCAACCAGTGCGTCTGGGCCCTCCGCCTCCCACCTGGCCTCCAGGGACTCCCGGAGCGCTTTGTCGGTCCCGGGGAACTCAAATTCATAGAGGACGGAGGACA
>JBIIFP010000073.1:0-4901 GCA_044237205.1 Pontimonas sp.
GGCCAGAAGGTCACCGTGAACGACCCCTGGGGCTACGGTCGCTCGCTCGAGTGGGCTACTAGCTGCCCACCTCCCCGCCACAACTTCACGTCGATTCCTCGGATTCGCTCCGAGTCTCCGGCCTTCGACGTGAACCACCCAGAGGTCGACCTGCCGATTGCCATCGACTCGTCGAAGCCGCCCGCTAAGGCGAAAGGCTAGGCATGAAGACCAACACCGTTGTTTTCTGGGTAATGGCTGCCTACTTTTTCGTGTTGACCGCCGTCTATACAGTGTGGGCAATCATCGACACCGGGGTAGTGGAATGGATTGGCACAATCGCGATTGGCCTCAGCGGAATCCTCGCCACCTTTATTGCTTTCTACTTGCAGGTCCAGTTGGCCAACCAGGGCGGTGTTTTGCCCGAGGACAGTGTTGACGCTGACATCGACGATGGTGATCCAGAGCTTGGCTTCTACAGCCCGTGGAGCTGGTGGCCTGTGATGTTGGCTGCTGGTGCCGCTATCGCCATGGTGGGCTTCGCTGTGGGTATTTGGGTAGCTTTTTATGCCATTCCTGTGGTGTTGATCGCCCTTGTGGGATGGAGCTACGAGTACTACCGAGGATATTTTGCCCGCTAACTCCGTCACGGTGCGCTATGCCGCCAGCACGGATGAGACAGCTCTTGTGGGGCTTGTTGGCAAGCTTGGGCACGCGGTCCCGCTCGACGGAGCTGCTTTTTCTAGGTCTTTCCTCGTGGCCCTTGCGGACTTCCCCCGCACGTTGATTCATGTCGCGGAGGTCGGCGGGCAGGTTGCAGGTTATGCGCTGACTACCATCTCCTCCCTGCTCTATAGCAATGGCCCGTCAGCACAGCTGCAGGAAATCGCTGTGGACGACACGCTTCAGACTCAGGGTGTAGGCACGGCCCTAGTTCGCGCTGTGGAGGCTGACTGCCAGAAGCATGGCGTCACTCAGCTGACCGTGGCGTCCAGGCGCGCGGGAGGCTTCTATGACCGCTTGGGGTACACGCAGCAGGCCGAATACATGAGGCGGCTGTTCTAGGCCAACTCAGTCCTCAGAGGCGTCACCGCCCTTTACCCACTCTGTTAGTGGCGAGAAGCGTCTTCTAGTTCCTTTTGGGTGACTGGCATAACCCGATCTTCAAAGAACCACCGGGAGAGACCCGCACGAAGCCTGGTGCCGACAGTGATACGACCCTTATCGTCGGGGCGCACTGTGAGCGGCTTGTACTCTTCAAAGTCCAGCAGGCGCCAGCGCTCGAAATCATCCAACTGTTCGTGGACTTCAACGTATTCGCCGCCGGGAAGGCGCACAATGCGGCCACTCTCGTAGCCATGGAGCGCGATTTCGCGGTCTTTACGCTGCAGCGCCAAGCACGTGCGCTTGGCAATCAAGAACGCGACAATCGGGCCAGCAATCGAGAGCACCTGAAGAGTAGTAATGACGCCTTCAATGGTGAGTTTGAAGTGGGTGGCAATCAGATCGGAGCTCGCTGCAGCCCACAGCACTGCGTAGAAGACGACGCCGGCAGCACCAATACCTGTGCGGGTGGGGGCGTTGCGCGGACGGTCGGCAATGTGGTGTTCGCGCTTGTCTCCGGTGATCCACGCCTCGATGAACGGGTACACCGCAACCAAGCCAATGAAGACAATGAGAACGATGGTCGGCACGAGGATATTCCACGACCAGGTGTACCCAAAGAGCAGGAACTCCCAGCCCGGTGGCACCAGACGCAGCGCGCCATCGGCAAAGCCGATATACCAGTCGGGTTGAGTACCCGCCGATACAGGGGAGGGGTCGTAGGGTCCGTAGTTCCAAATCGGGTTGATGGTGAAGAGCGATCCAATCAGCATCAGCACACCGAAGACCAGGAAGAAGAATCCGCCGGCTTTCGCTGCGAACACTGGCATCACGGGGGATCCCACAACGTTGTCGTTGGTGCGACCGGGGCCAGCGAACTGGGTGTGCTTGTTCACGATGAGAAGAACCATGTGAATGGCCAGCGTGGCGATCAGGATTGCTGGCAACAGCATGATGTGGAGGACATAGAGCCTCGGAATCACAACGGTGCCGGGGAACTCGTCACCAAAGAACAGATACGACAGCCACACACCGACCACGGGGAATGCCTTGATCATTCCGTCGATGATGCGCAAACCATTGCCGGAGAGCAGGTCGTCGGGGAGGCTGTAGCCAGTGAAACCCTCAGCCATTGCGAGGACAAAGAGAAGGAATCCCACAACCCAGTTGAGTTCGCGAGGCTTGCGGAAAGCGCCGGTGAAGAACACGCGCAGCATGTGTAGCCCAATAGAGGCAATGAAGAGCAATGCAGCCCAGTGGTGGACCTGACGCATCAGAAGGCCGCCCCTGATGTCAAAAGAGATATCTAGAGAGGTGTGATAGGCGACTGACATTTCAATGCCCTTGAGAGGCAAGTACGAGCCGTCGTACTCCACCATCGTCATGGATGGGTCGAAGAAGAAGGTGAGGAAGGTGCCGCTAATCAGGATCACGACGAAGCTATAGAGAGCAACTTCACCCAGCATGAAAGACCAGTGGTCGGGGAAGATTTTGCGTCCCAGCGCCTTGACCGCGGTGGAGGCACTCGTGCGCTCATCCACGTAGTTGGCTGCCCAACCCGTGAACTTCATGCCGCGCCCAGGCGCAGCAGTCTTGTCTTGGACTGTTTGACTCACAGTTCACGCTCCCAGAAGCTCGGTCCTACAGGTTCGGTGAAATCACTTTGTGCTACTAAATATCCTTCACTATCAATGGTGATAGGAAGCTGTGGAAGTGGCCGTGCCGCGGGGCCGAAAATCACTTCGCAGTGGTTGGCCACGTCAAACTCGGACTGGTGGCAAGGGCACAGAAGGTGGTGGGTTTGCTGCTCGTAGAGGGCTACAGGGCAACCCACGTGGGTACAAATCTTTGAGTACGCGACGATCCCCTGGTATGACCATGACGCGCGCTCAGGAAGCTCGTTGAGGTTCTCGATGGGAAGGCGCATGAGAAATACCGCAGCCTTCGCCTTCTCCTCAATCTTGTGGTGCTCCAGCTCCGCGAGACCCTCAGGAATCACGTGGAACGCAGAACCGATAGTCACTTCTGACGCCTTGATGGGAAGACCGCTGGGGTCACGGGCAAGGCGCACGCCTGGCTCCCACATGGTGTTCTTCATCTTCTTGATGGGATCCGCCGCGGGGGCAAGGTCCCTAAAGAGCGCGACAGCGGGAATCGGGGCCGCAAGAAGGGCACCGATCAGAGTGTTGCGCACGAGGGAACGCCTTGTGAAACCCGATTCCTTATTCGCCTGGCTAAAGATCTCCACCGCTGCATCGCGGGTTTCGTCGTCACCACGAGTGGGGTGGCGCTCCTCGACGAGTTCGTGGCCGTGCATGAGCGACTTAGCCCAGTGCACGGCGCCGATCCCGACACCCAGCAAAGCGACGGTGATTCCCAGCCCCACGAACAGGTTGTTGTTGCGCACCGACTGCATGTCGCCGGGAATGATGGGAAAGAGAGAATATGCCACCGCGGCAAAAACGCTTCCGACAATGGACAGCGCGAAGAACGTCGCGATGAGCCGCTCGGCCTTCTTTTCCTCTTGGGGGTCAAGATCGGTAACCCGCTGGTGCTCAGGGGCAAGTCCAGGGTTAGCCGGCGGGTTAGAAGACACAACAGCGGTTCCGGGGTCGTTCTCCTCCTGAGGCATAGCCTGCAGGTTCTTTCCCGGTGGCGTAGTGGCCATGACTGTGGTGTGTCCTTTCCTTGGAAGTGTCAGTTAGAACGGGCGGTCAGCCAGATGGCAACAGCGATCAGACCGCCGAGACCGATGAGCCAGATGAACAGGCCTTCAGAGACGGGTCCCAGGCTGCCCAGTGTGAAGCCTCCGACGGACGGCGTCTCATCCAAGTAGCGGAGGTAGGTGATGATGTCGTTCTTTTCTTCCGGCGTCAGGTTCATGTCGCTGAAGACCGGCATGTTCTGGGGTCCGGTCACCATTGCTCCATAGACGTGAACCGGCTGGACATCGTTCAGGCCTGGGGCATACTTGCCCTCGGTGAGTGCGCCTCCAGCGCCGGCAACGTTGTGACACATCGCGCAGTTGATGCGGAAAAGTTCTGCGCCATTTGCTGCGTCGCCATCACCGGCGTAGTAGCGGGGGTCTGGCATGGCGGGTCCAGGAGCCAGGGTAGCTACCCACGCTCCCATGGCGTCAATTTGCGGCTGAGTGAACTGAACCGGCTTGACCTCGGCCTGGGGACCTGACACGGCCATAGGCATACGGCCCGTTCCCACCTGGAAGTCAACGGACAGCGCACCAACACCGATCAAAGAGGGCCCTGCCGCGGTGCCCTCAGCAAAGAGACCGTGGCAGCTCGCACAGTTAGAGAGGAAGAGTTTCTCACCCTCCTCGACCAGAGATGCCTGTGATACCGGGGGAGTCTCGGCGTAAGCGATGCCAGCGGTGGTAGCAGCGTAGGCGCCGCCGGTCACGAAAAGGGCGACCGCCAGAAGCAAGGCGCCCGCAAAGGGGTGGCGGCGACCGCTACGACGTGACTGGGCTGACATGTCTGGGTTTTCTTTCTTGTTGGGGGTTATCGCAAGACGTAGATGACGAGGAAGAGGCCAATCCAGACCACGTCAACGAAGTGCCAGTAGTACGACACCACGATCGCGCTGGTTGCTTCGCGGTGGGTGAACACCCGAACCGCATACGCACGTCCGATGACCAGCAAGAAGGCGATGAGACCTCCGGTGACGTGGAGGCCGTGGAAACCAGTGGTCAAGTAGAACGCAGAGCCGTAGGCGTCGGAGTTCAAAGCAATGCCTTCCGAGACGAGCACTGCATACTCCAGAACCTGGCCGGCGACGAAGACCGCGCCCATCGCGTAGGT
>JBIIFP010000082.1:0-3926 GCA_044237205.1 Pontimonas sp.
TGGCGCTGACGGGGATGGACGTGGACCCCTCGTCCACCGCTGAAATTCTGCGCTCCATCGGCGCGACCGTGGAGGAAAAGGCTGCCGGCCTCACTGTGACCCCGCCATCCTGGCGACCCGACCTAGTCGATGCCCCTGGCGTGGTCGAAGAAGTAGCGCGGATTGTCGGCTATGACAAGATTCCCTCTGCACTGCCGCCAGCACCGTCTGGTCGTGGCCTCAGCCACGCCCAGGCAGCCAGGCGCCGCCTGGCCAATGCCCTGGCTGCCAGCGGGATGACCGAAGTTCTTGCCTATCCCTTCGTCTCTCACGAGGACAACGTGCTTTTCGGTCAGACCGAGAACGACGTGGTCCTCGCCAACGCTCTTGACTCCCTGGTGAATCGCATGCGGGTGAGTTTGATTCCTGGCCTGCTTGAGACTGCGCAGCGCAACCTGTCGAGAGGCTTTACGTCCCTAGCCCTCTATGAGGTTGGTCTTGTTTTTCACCTTGGATCCGGATCTCTTGGTACCACCGACATTCCTGCGGGCGCGAAGAAGCCCGACGCGAAGGTTGCAGCCGAGCTCTATGCCTCAACCGGGCACCAGCCATGGAATGTGGCAGGTGTGTTCCTCGGCAGCGCGCTCGAGAAGACTCCTGGCTCGAAGGCGAGAGCCTTCGAGGTTGGAGACGCTCTGGATGCCGCGCGCACTGCAGCAAGGGCCACCGGCGCGGAGCTCACTGTTGCCCAAGCCACTCATCCCGCTTTCCACCCCGGGCGATATGCCGAACTTCTGGTGGGTGAAACGGCAGTCGGGTTCGTCGGGGAACTCCTGCCTCGCATCGCCAGGACCCGTGATCTTGTCGGCCGGGTGGCGGTGTTCTCTCTCGATGTTGACGCACTGATTACAGCGCGCGGCCAGGAACCCCACGCTGCGCACCCACTGTCTATCTATCCCGCTGCGACCCAGGATGTGTCGCTCGTGGCCTCCCTGGATATTCCCGCAGCCGCGTTGCGCGATGTTCTGATTGAGGGCTGTGGCGAGCTACTGGAATCGGCATTCCTGGTCGATGACTATCGCGGCGAGGGGATTGACGGGGGACAGCGCTCCTTGACCTTTGCGCTGCGTTTCCGGGCTGATGACCGAACTCTTACCCAGGTAGAGGCGACCGAGGCTAAAGAACGGGGCGTTGCCCTTGCCGCCAAGAAATTTGGCGCAGTACTTCGCGCTTAAACCGCCTGCCCTAGGTTCAATAACTGGTCTAAGGTTGTCGTTATGACTCTGCGGGTTGCAATTGCCGGCGCCAGTGGCTACGCCGGTGGTGAAGTGGCGCGCCTGCTGGCTGATCACCCTGAAGTGGGCGCACTCACACTGACCGCCCACTCGCACGCGGGGGACTCGGTTGCCTCGGTTCACCCGCATTTGGCCAGCCTCGCTGCTCAGACTTTTGAGGCCACAACACCAGAGGTGTTGGCCGGCCACGACGTTGTAGTCCTTGCGCTTCCTCACGGGGAGTCTGGGTCGCTTGGCGAGACGCTCGTCGCATCGGGAAATCAGCGGCTGCTCATTGATCTTGGCGCTGATCGCCGCCTCGTCGATTCCGCCGCATGGGCCAAGTTCTATGGCGGTGTCCACAACACGCCCTTTGTCTATGGCATGCCAGAGCTTCCCCGGCACGAGGGCGCCTCCCAGCGTGAGCGGCTCGCGGAGGCCTCGGCCGTCGTTGCCCCTGGGTGCAATGCCACCGCGGTGACGCTCGCGATGGCCCCGCTGCTGGCAGCGGGAGTCATTCAGGCCGATGACATTTCGGCCGTGCTTGCGGTGGGTTCCTCCGGGGCTGGTCGCTCATTGCGGGCGGATCTTTTGGGGGCTGAGCTCCTGGGCTCAGCCAAGCCCTATGCGGTCGGTGGCACGCACCGGCATCTGCCAGAAATTGCTCAGAATCTTCAGATTGCCAGTGGTTCTGCGGTCAGTGTGTCCATGACCCCTGTCCTCGTGCCGATGTCGCGGGGCATCCTCGCCACCGTGAGTGCACAGCTTGCCTCGCCTCAGAGCGTGAAGAAACTCCACGACGCGCTCTCTTCCGCGTATGCCAATGAACCCTTCGTCCGGGTCATGGAACTTGGCGCTTTCCCCGCGACAGCCGATGTGCTGGGGAGTAACACAATCGCGCTCGGCGTCGCCCTCGATGAGGCGGTTAATCGGGTGATTGTGGTGGCAGCAATTGACAACTTGGTGAAGGGCACCGCGGGTGCTGCGGTGCAGAGCATGAACATTGCACTGGGCTTTCCTGAGGCGATGGGGCTTAGCGTCAACGGGGTGGCTCCGTGAGCGTGACCGCCCCCGCTGGATTTAGTGCTGGGACCGTTGCCGCTGGACTCAAATCTCAGGGCGGCCCCGACCTCACCGTCGTCGTGAATGAGGGACCGTCCTTTAGCGCCGCAGCCGTATTCACGAGCAATCGCGCCAAAGCGCACCCCATTCTGTGGTCCGAGCAGGCGATTGCCGATGGCCAGGTGAAGGCCATCGTGCTGAACTCGGGTGGCGCCAACTGTTTCACCGGCCCCGAGGGCTTCGCTCTCACACATCAGAGTGCTGAGAAGCTTGCAGAAGCACTCGGGGACACGAGCGCTTCGGACATCTTGGTCTGCTCCACTGGATTGATTGGCGAGTTGTTGCCAGCCGGTGCGCTCATCAACGGTATTT
Source organism: Pontimonas sp. (assembly GCA_044237205.1). Taxonomy (GTDB): domain Bacteria; phylum Actinomycetota; class Actinomycetes; order Actinomycetales; family Microbacteriaceae; genus Pontimonas. The sequence continues at coordinate 2,688 of JBIIFP010000082.1, forward strand.
CGCAGGCGGTTGCCCGCCGTGATTCGTCCGAGGGTTCTGGTCAAGAATCCGCTCGGGCCATTATGACCACAGACTCCAAGCCCAAAATGGCTCAGTTCACGTTGACTACAGCTTTTGGTGTTGTCACGCTCGGGGGAATGGCCAAGGGCGCTGGGATGCTGGCGCCTGGACTTGCCACGATGCTCGTAGTCATCACGACGGATGCCCTGATGGAAGCCGAACAGCTTGATCGCGCGTTACGCCGCGCGAGCGAGGTCACCTTCAATCGGCTTGATTCCGATGGCTGCATGTCCACCAATGATCAGGTCAGCTTGCTGGCCTCTGGCGCGAGTGGAATAACGCCTGATGTTGACGAGTTCGAGAGCGCTTTGAGGGCGCTCTGTCGTGATCTTGCCCTGCAGTTGCATGCCGATGCCGAGGGCGCCAGCCACGAGATTGCCATCGAAGTAACGGGGGCGCTGAGCGAGAGCGAAGCCGTTGCGGTGGGTCGCTCGGTCGCCAGGAACAACCTTTTCAAAGCCGCCATTTTTGGCAACGACCCCAACTGGGGCAGAGTACTGGCCGCGATCGGCACCGCGGATGCCAGCTTTGATGTGTATGGGGTTGATGTGTCGATGAACGGTGTCCGGGTCTGTCACCAGGGCGCTCCAGATCGGCCTCGCACCGAGGTTGACTTGACCCCCCGCAAAACCCACGTCCTCATTGAATTGCACGCCGGTGGCGCGAGCGCGACCGTGTGGACGAATGATCTGACCACCGACTACGTCCACGAGAACAGCGCGTACTCGAGCTAGCCATGGAAGCGATGACGAATTCGTCCCTTGAGGCGTTGCGCAAAGCGGCAACGCTCACCGAAGCATTGCCCTGGATGCGCAGGTTCCAGGGCAGCATCTTTGTGATCAAACTCGGCGGCAACGCGATGGGTGATGGCGAGCTGATGCAGTCTTTCGCCGATGACATGGTCTTTCTTGCCACTGTGGGAGTGAAGCCCGTCGTCGTTCACGGCGGCGGCCCCCAAATCACGCAGGCGCTCGAGGCCAAAGGCATACCGAGCGAGTTCCGGGGCGGATATCGCGTCACCAGCACCCAAGCAATTCCTGTGGTTCGCGATGTGTTGCGCAACACCATCAGCGCTGATGTGGCACAGCGGATTAATCGCCACAGCGATTTAGCCGTCGTGCTCTCCGGAGAGGACGAGAACCTTTTGGTCGCACGCAAGCGCGGCGCTCTAGTGGATGG
>JBIIFP010000074.1:0-4633 GCA_044237205.1 Pontimonas sp.
CGTCATCGATTCCGCCGATCAGCCCGGCGCGTGGGCCGCCCTTGCCAAGTATCGCGTCAGTCAACCGATCCTTATCGATGGTCTGTCACACCGTGACCTTCGATCTCTTGTCCAGACTGGTGCCTTTATTCCACCGCTTCCACCCCCAGAGGGGTCGCTGTGGCTGTGGGACGGATCTAAACCTGTCGTGACTAGCCGAGAACGCTGGCGAGCGTGACACTCTCCATGGCGTGTGCCACACCCACAGGCTCGTTGGTCAGCGACCCCGCCGTGGTGTTGAGACCCTTAGCGAGGCCGGCGTCCGCGCGAAGCGCGTCCTTCCAGCCTTTGCCGGCCAAAGCGTTGACGTGGCGCATAGTGGCGTTGGTGAGCGCAACCGTGGAGGTCGCAGGCACAGCACCTGGCATGTTGGCAACGCAGTAATAAATGCTCGAGTGCACGGTGAACGTGGGATCGGCGTGGGTGGTCGGCTTGGAGCCCTCAAAACACCCGCCCTGGTCGACGGCGATGTCCACGAGGACGCTGCCTGGCTTCATCCGTGATACGAGGTCCAACGAGACAAGTTTCGGCGCTTTAGCTCCTGGAATCAGCACCGAGCCAATCACCAGGTCGGCGTCGATGCAGGCTCGCTCGATTTCCAGCGAGTTAGACGCTGCGGTCTTGATGCGCCCGGCATAGAGAGCATCGAGTTCTTTGAGCCGGGTCAGGTTTGTGTCGAGCACGGTGACCTCGGCGCCAAGACCGACGGCTACGGAGACCGCGTTGGTTCCAGCGACCCCTCCACCCAGCACCACAACCTTGGCAGGCCTCGTTCCAGGGACGCCGGGAACGAGCAGCCCCATGCCACCGGCTGATTTCATCAAGGTGTTCGCTCCGACAATCGCGGAGAGCCGTCCGGCCACCTCACTCATGGGGGCTAGCAGTGGCAGACCGCCCGTGGGGCCTTCGACAGTTTCATACGCAATGGCGGTGATGCCCGAGGACAAGAGCGCTGTAGTCAGGTGGGGCTCTGCTGCGAGATGAAGGTAGGCGAAAAGAACGAGGTCATCACGGAAATATCCGTATTCGGACTCGATGGGTTCCTTGACCTTGACGACCATGTCGGCTGAGTTCCAGGCAGTTGCTGCATCAGCAACGATGGTGGCACCCTGCTCTGCGTAGTCGGCGTCTGAGATTCCAGAGCCGACACCGGCGCCGGTTTCCACCATGACCTGGTGCCCGGCCTGGGTGAGGTCGCGGACTCCAGCGGGAGTCATCGCAACACGGAACTCATTGTTTTTGATTTCACGGGGGACGGAAATCTTCATTACTTTCACCTCATTGTTGTTGGATGTGTCCGCTGGCGCCGTCGCCTCTCGGACACAAGAATGCCCCGCGGAGCATCCATGGACGAGTCTATATCTGGACTCTGAGGCCCCCGATAATCCGATCCCCACCCATCACGGGGTCGGCCATTCCGGCAAGAATGCTATCCCGCTGTTCGCTCTCGATCGCGCCGACTCGAACCAGTGCCTCGAGTGCCACGGGGGTGGTCGCGCGCATCGATCCATCGATGATTTTTACTGCAACAGCTATGCCATCGGGAGTTCCGATCACGACGAGACCCTCAGCGCCAATCTTCGCAATGCCACCGATTGTCTGAATCGTGATGGTGTTTGCTCTCCCTTCGCCATCGAGTGCCCAGGCGTGCGCTCCCACAGCGTCCACCAACGCGCGGGCCCCAGGGGTTGCGCCCGAGGCGACCGACGCAATCGCACGAGCAAGGCTGCGGGTGCTGAGCGCATGAAGCGGTGCGCCACAGCCATCGGTGGAGCTATAAGCCACCGACTCGCCAGTCCAGGCTTCAATGGTCTGGAGCACTGCGCGTTGCAGGGGATGGTTGGCCTCGAGATAGGTGGCCTCATCCCACCCGGAGTATCTGGTCGCTGCCAGAAAACCCGCGTGTTTGCCCGAGCAGTTCATCGCTAGGCGAGACGGTGCTCCAACGCTAGCGAGCATGTCGGCGCGCTCAGCGGCTCCCAGTGGCCAATCCACCGGGCACTGGAGACTCTCTGGGTCCAGGCCATGGCGTTGCAAGAACGCTTCGATGGCGTCGCGATGCGTGACAGAGCCGCAGTGGCTGGCGGTGCTGAGCGCAATTTCGAGGGGCGTGAGCTCAACACCGGTTGCGAGTAGAGCCAGTGTTTGAAGGGGCTTGAGCGTTGACCTGGGATACACAGGGACCGTGGAATCGCCTCGCTCGAGGAGTAGTTCCCCCGAGCTATCCACCACCGCAACGATGCCGTGGTGCACAGATTCAACGTGGCCATCTCGCACTAGCTCTGCGACAACAGCGCCCGAGGCGCCGCCCAGTGACGACATCAGCTCTAGAGAGAACTGAGGGCGTCGTCCATGACGGCGACAGCTTCGCTGAGCTGGTCATCGGTGATAACTACAGGGGGCAAGAACCGCAAGACGTTCCCGAAGGTGCCGGCAGTCAGAATCAGAACACCATTGTGCAGAGCGTGAGTCTGCACTGCCTTCGCGACATCCGCAGCTGGCTTGCCAGTGGTGGGATCCACAAACTCCAGTGCGAGCATCGCACCCATTCCTCGGACGTCTCCAATGACGGCGTGCTTCTTCTGCAGCTCGAGCAGCAATGGCTTGAGGGTGGCCTCAACTCGCTTAGCCTCGCCCAAAAGATTGCGCTTTTCGACCTCGCTGAAGACTGCAACCACTGCAGCGGAGGACACGGGGTTTCCACCGAATGTTCCTCCCAGGCCGCCGGGGTGCGACGCGTCCATGATTTCGGCGCGACCGGTGACAGCGGCGATCGGCATACCTCCGCCAATGCCCTTGGCGCTAGTGATCAGGTCGGGCTCGATACCAAAGTGTTCGCTCGCAAAATAAGCGCCGGTGCGGGCCATGCCGCTCTGGACCTCATCGGAGACATAGACGATGCCATTGGCCTTACACCAGTCAACGAGCGCCTGGAGATAACCCTCGGCGGGGACAATGAACCCGCACTCGCCTTGAATGGGCTCGACAACGAGACAGGCAATCTGGCTAGCTCCCACGCGCTTTTCCAGGTGGGTAATGGTGCGCTCAGCTGCCTCGGCACCCGTGAGGCCATCGTGGAAGGGCGAAGAGTTTGGCGCGTGGTGCACAGAACCAGCGAGCGGGCCAAAGCCAGTTCCGTAGGGGTGCATGTTGTAGTTCATGGACGCAGTCAAGTTCGTGCGGCCGTGGTAACCGTGGTGCAGGACAGCAATCTCGGTGCGACCCGTGTGCTTGCGGGCAATCTTCACGGCGTTCTCTACAGCCTCAGCGCCAGAGTTGACGAGCACGGACTTCTTCGCGAACGTACCAGGCGTGTGTTTGGCAAGCAGCTCGCAGACGGCGATGTAGGGCTCATAGCCGGCCACAGCAAAGAGCGTGTGGGTGACTTTCGACACCTGATCGGTCACGGCCTGGACGAGAGCCTCGTTAGTGTGACCGACGGTCATCACGCCGATGCCACCGGTCAAGTCGATGAACTGGTTGCCATCGACATCGACCACGAGTGCGTCGTGGGCGTGATCAACATAAATCGGGAAAGTGGCCGAGACGCCAACGGATACTGCCGCAACCCGCCTGGCGTGGAGTTTTTGGGACTTAGGACCGGGAATTTCCGTGACGATGCGTCGTGTGGACGATGCGGCTAACCGGGGGGAGAGAGTGTCAGTCATAACCCATAGTGTAGACCGGTAACCTCGGAGAATCATCGAGCGTCGCGAGGATGGAGAACCCATGTCAGGCCACCACTACGATGTGTCCCTCACCTGGAGCGGGAACCGCGGAAGCGGCACCAGCGGCTACAAGGACTACGGTCGCGATCACATCGTGAGCGCCCCGGGTAAGCACGATATCGAGGGCTCGGCGGACAAATCCTTCTTTGGTGACGTCGATCGATGGAATCCCGAAGAGCTGCTTATTGCAGCGTTGGCTCAGTGCCACATGCTGAGCTTCCTCCACGTCGCGTCTGATGCAGGCGTTGTTGTGGTCGGATACCGAGACCATGCCTCTGGCACGCTTACGCTGAATTCAGAGGGTGGCGGCCGCATGACCGAGGTGCGCTTAGCCCCCGAGGTTGAGATCTCTGGCGCTCTACCCGAGTCGATGGACGCTCTCCACCACAGAGCGAGCGAACTCTGTTTCATCGCCAACTCGGTGAATTTCCCTGTGACCCACACCCCGAGTGTCAGGGCCGCAGGCTCGCTTTGATTCGAGGGCTCCAAGCTGTCAAGATAGCCAGGTCGCACGGCGCGACGTCGGGGAAGGCAATCGTGAATAAATTCGCAAGCCTCGCACTGTGTGCGAGCGTACTTTTGGTCGTATCTGGTTGCTCTGCCGATGCCGTGTCCGAGCTCGCCGAGGGGTGCACCCCCAGTGGCGAGGCCGTTGAGGCCGTTGCTGTCACCGGCGAGTTTGGCGCCAGGCCCGAGGTGACCTTTACTGCCCCGCTCGAGGTGACTGCTACCCAGCGTGGTGTGGTCATCGAGGGTGATGGTGAAGTAGTCGAGAACGGCGATGACGTCGTGGTCGACTATTCCTTGTTCAACGCCACCACCGGGGCCAACATTGAAGACTCCGGCTATGACGAGTTCAGCCCCAC
>JBIIFP010000028.1:0-16328 GCA_044237205.1 Pontimonas sp.
GCTGAAGTTGGCGAGGTTACCGTCGACCATGTAGATCTGGTCGGAGGGGTACTGGCTCAACAGCTCAGGAATGATGGTCTTGGCCTCTTCGAAGGTGATGAGGACAATGGCGTCGGGGTCAACAGCAAGCAACTCGTTAATCTGCGAGGTGAAGTTGGTGTCTCCCGTGTTGTAGGTCGGTGCTGCGAGCACAGAACCACCGGCAGCCTCGAAGGCCTCCGTGGTGAACTGAGCAAGACCGGTGCCGTAAGAGTCGTTCAGAACGAGCATTGCGATGTTCTGGTGACCGTCTTCAGCGAGCCAGTTTCCGAGCACCTCACCCTGGAGAACGTCAGAAGGCGCGGTACGCCAGTACAGACCATTGTCCTCGTAGGTGGTGAATGCGGCCGAGGTGTTAGCAGGAGAGAACTGAATTACGTTCGCTGCGATGACCTGGTCGATGAACTGAAGGGAGGTACCAGACGATGCGGCACCCAAGATTGCAGACACGCCTGCGTTGAGCAGACGGGGAATCTCAGTTTCGTATGCCTTGTTGTCGGTGTCTCCAGAGTCGCCCCACTCAACCTCAACGGTGATGCCTGCGGCAGCCTCGTTGATGTCCTGGATGGCAAGTGAAACACCGGCTTCTTCGGGTGGTCCGAGGAATGCAAGGTTTCCGGTCTGCGGAAGTGCGGTACCGATCTTGAGGGTCAAGTCCCCAACAACAGCGGCCTCTTCGGTCGCCTCTTCGGTTGCTCCATCAGCGGCACAGCCGCTGAGCACTAGCGCGGAGGCTGCGAGAATGGCAATGCCACTCCCAACCTTCGAAAATACGCTCATGATGCTCCTTATATTTACTTGGTGTAAAGAAAGTGGCCATGAGAAACACAGCCACAAGTGTCTAACTTAGGCCCAAATTGTGGCTGGGACAAGCCAGTTTGGTCACATCCGTGTAACATGCCGAAACACTAAACCCGGTCAGATATGGCCAAAAATCGCCTAACTTGGCGGAATATGAAACCGATTCCGCCGGTTTCCGAGGGCATCCGCACTCAGCAAAATCAAAGCAAACCACACGATTGCAAAGCCAACCCAGCGCTCGAAGGGCATATCTTCGCCCATCACAACAGCACCGATCAGAAACTGCAAAACCGGGGCCAAATACTGCATCAAACCCAGTACCGACAACGGCAGGCGGCGCACGGCAGCGCCAAAGAACAGCAGTGGTATCGAGGTGACTGCTCCGGCTGACAGAAGCAGCAGGGTGTGCCAGGGCCCGAGGGTCCCCAGCGTTAGGCCAGAACCCAGCGCTACCCATATAAGTAGGCCGATCGCGAGCGGTATCAGCCAGAGGGTTTCCAAGCTCAAACTGTCGATCGCCTTCACACTCGGGCCCATCCGGTTCTTCACGAACCCGTAGAAGCCAAAGGACAACGCCAAAGTCAACGCAACGAAGGGGAAAGCCCCATAACCAATGGCCAGCACGACCACGGCAACCACCGCAAGGCCCAGTGCGACCCACTGGAGTGGGCGCAGGGTCTCTTTCAACACAATGACACCAAGTCCCACCGTCACCAACGGGTTGATGAAGTAGCCCAATGCTGCTTCAACGATGAGGGCGTTCAACGACGCATAGACATAGACAGCCCAGTTGATGAGAATAAATATCGCCGCCACAGCGCTCCAGCCCACCATGGCGCGCCCCGCCAAGAGGCCAAGCGTCGTTCTGGCTCTGCGCATCACCACAAGAATGACGACACAGAACACCAACGAGAGGGCGATGCGCCATCCGACAACTTCGACGGCGCCGCTGGGCTGCAGAGCCACAAAGTAGAGGGGGAGAAAACCCCAGAGACTATACGCAGCGGCCGCGGACAGTAACCCGTCCCGTCTGCGCTTCGACTCCCCCACCGGGCAAGGCTATACCCGGCCAGACAACCAAGAAGGCCCACACGATGTGTGGGCCTTCTTGTAATGACTGGTGAATCGCGGTTAGCGCTCCACGATGGCAAGAACGTCGCGAGCTGACAGGACGAGGTACTCGTCTGCGCCAAGCTTCACTTCGGTTCCACCGTACTTGGAGTACAGAACCAGATTGCCCACAGCAACGTCCATAGGGACGCGGTTGCCGTTGTCGTCAAAACGACCTGGGCCCACTGCGACTACTTCGCCTTCCTGAGGCTTTTCTTTCGCAGTGTCAGGAATGACCAGGCCAGAAGCAGTGGTCTGCTCTGCTTCAACCTGCTTGATCACGATGCGATCTTCGAGCGGCTTGATGGAGATCGACACGGTTGACCTCTTTCTGAGACTATTCGTTAGCACACTCACTATTCGAGTGCTAAGTCAACTGTAGCGAACCCATTAGCACTCGCGCAATACGAGTGCCAGATTGTGTCGGCCTGAGAGAATGAGCCCGTGGATTACTCCGAAGTAGAGGCGCTACTCACACCAGAGACCCTGCGTCTTCTGGATGAGACACCGGTCCCCGCCGCCAAGAACGATGTCCTTGCAACGGTCAGCAGGCTACGGAAGGCCTCCCACCCCATCGAACGCGTCCACGCGGTGATGAATCAGCTGTCCCTGCGGTCTAAAGCCCACGAGAAGTTTGGGGATTTTGCGGCGCGCATGCTCTTAACTAAGGAAGGCCTGGAACAAGCAACTCGACTCGATGTCGCAAGCCACCATGCGGGGCGATTCCGTGCCGCTGGCATAACCTCGCTCATCGATGCAGGATGCGGCATCGGTGCTGATTCCCTGGCGTTTGCGGGATTGGGAATCCAGGTCACGGCCATCGAGCGCGACACCGCAACGGCGGCACTCGCGAGCTATAACCTGGCGCCATTTCCAGACGTCACGGTCATCAACGCTGATGTTCGAGAGGCTGACCTCTCTGGTGGACAAGCGCTGTGGATTGATCCAGCCCGCAGAGAGGGTGCCACCAGGCTTCACAACCCAGAGGACTGGTCGCCCTCACTCGACTGGGTATTCGCCATGGCCCTGGAGAGGCCAACAGGAATCAAGCTGGCTCCCGGCATGGACCGCGCCCTCATCCCCGAGGGCGTAGAAGCTCAGTGGGTCTCGCATCACGGAACTGTTGTCGAGATGGTCCTCTGGAGTGGCGCATTGCAACGAGACGGCGTCACGAGAAGCGCTCTGGTTATATCGCGCGCAGGCACCGCCGAAATGGTCGCTAGTGCTGATTCCCCAGACGTTGAAGTAGGGGATCTCCAGGAATATCTTTACGAACCCGATGGCGCCGTCATCAGGGCCCGGTTGATTGGGGACCTTGCGCGCTCGTTGGATGCCACCATGATTGATGAGAGCATCGCGTACTTCAGCTCCGCGGCTGCCCATCAGAGCCCCCTGATTCAGGGGTTCCAGATCATCGACCGTGTCCCCTACAGCCCCAAGAACGTCAACGCCCTGATCGCTCGGGCAAACCTGTCGCACGTCGAAATCAAGAAGCGCGGGATCGATATCGATCCCGCAGAGCTGCGCACAACGCTGCCCCTCTCCGGGACTGGCAGCGCAACCCTGATTCTCACCCGCATCAAAGGTCAGAAGACTGCGCTTCTTGCGAAGCGGCTGGGCTCAATCGGCCAGGATGTATCCGGCGCTGACGAGGAACGCGAAGACAATGGGCAAGGCGACGAAGACTAAGACTGCAGTCCCCGCCGCCAACGCGATGTAGCTGAGCGCCAAGCCCACCCGCGAACCAGATATTCCCTGGGGCTCGCGGTGCTTGGCAATGTGGCCAACGACAATCGACAGGATTGCGGGTACTACCCCAATCCCGAACGCGGGCGCCAGTGCGAGGCTGATAACCCCCATCCAGAGGGAAGCTTTACTCCAGCGCAGCCCCGGCTCACTAGGGCGCTTCGCCCTAAGTGCTCCCCTGGTCTCACGGGACACTTCCTGAACGCGGAGCCCACTAATCGGAGATTTGCTGGGAAGTTCTGTGTTTCGCCGCTCTTCCATCGCTCTCATCCTCCCGGGGCACTAAGGCCACCTTGTCTATTCCTACTGTGACACGTCCCGCACCGATGTGGTCACATTTGGACCAGTGACGCCGGCATCGTCGAATCCACAGCACTATCAAGCGCTGACGGGGCGAACCCCTTCATGATGCGCTCCGCTCCAATCGCAGCAATCATGGCGCCGTTATCGGTGCACAGTGACAGCGGGGGAATACGAAGCTCAACCCCAGCTTCTGCGCAACGGGCTTCAGCAAGCGCTCGGACTCTCGAATTGGCCGCGACGCCACCGCCGAGAAGCAATCTCGGCACCCCGTGTTCCTGGCACGCGGCCAACGCCTTAGATACCAACACATCAGCCACCGCCTCCTGGAAGGAGGCGGCAATCGATGCCACCTCCAGTGGCTCGCCCGCGTGATTCTTTGCTTCGACAAAGCGGGCGACCGCTGTTTTGAGCCCCGAAAAAGAGAAGTTATAGCGGTGGTGTTCCTGATCCTTGTGTTGGGTGAGAGCACGCGGGAAGTGGAAGTAGGTAGGGTCGCCATCCTTCGCAACCCGGTCGATGTGAGGTCCACCGGGATAGGGGAGGCCTAGGACCCGCGCGACCTTGTCAAACGCTTCTCCAGCGGCATCGTCGATGGTTTCACCCAGCATCACGACATCGGAGACCAAATCCCTCACCAGCAGTAGCGAGGTGTGCCCTCCCGAGACCAACAGGGCAATGGTCGGGCTCACCAGGGTGTTCTCAGTGTCCCGAAGAGCCTCAACGCCAACATGTCCAACAAGGTGGTTGACCGCGTAGAGCGGAACACCCAGGCTCACGGCCAGAGCCTTGGCTGCTCCGACTCCCACCATCAATGCTCCAGCAAGGCCTGGGCCCGTGGTGACGGCAATCGCGTCGAGGTCAGCGAAGGTGACGCCAGCCTTCTCCAGTGCTTGGGTCAAGACCGAGGGCAACGCCTCGAGGTGGGCTCGTGCGGCGACCTCGGGCACCACTCCCCCATACCTAGCGTGCTCATCCATGGAGGAGGCCACGATGTTGGCCAACAGGGTGTTGCCGCGAACAATCCCCACACCTGTTTCATCACAGCTTGTTTCAATACCTAACACCAGGGGCTCAGCCATTGCCCACCGCCCATCCAGGCTCTGGAGCGGCAAGAGGGAGCCTCATCACAATCGCGTCGACATCGTCGGGTTGGTAGTAGCCGGCACGACGGTCGATTTCCTCAAAACCCAGGCTCGAATACAAGCCACGGGCCGCATCATTGTCAGCTCGCACTTCAAGGAAAATCGAACTCACGAACCGCTGGCGAGCTTCGAGGAGCAAAGCTTCGACCAGGAGTCGGCCAAGGCCGCGCCCTCGGTGCTCGGGCGCCACAGCGACGGTCTGAATGTCGCCATCGCCGCCTCTCGTGTCTGCGCGCAGCCCGGCATAGCCAACAATCGCCTGATCCCCATCTGGCCTGGCGACCAGGTAGTAACTTGCTGGATGGGATAGCTCGGCGACCATCACCTCGGGCGACCAGGCGTCAGTGCCAAAAAGGGCCCCCTCCCAGGTAATCATCTCGGGGAGGTCCTCCAGTACTGCGCGGGAGAGCAGATAGGTCATGGCTTCACCGTCACATCGGGGGCCCTCAAATACAGGGGCTGCCGGCCGGGAAAGGGCAGTCCGTTGGCAATCGCATCGAGGGCGACCAGAGCCAACACTGAAGCATCAATACTCAGGCCCTCACTGCGTGGCAAGGCAGCCGCATCGCCGAGGGCCTCATCGACCAGTGCTGGGGTTGATAGCTCAGGGCCTCGCGCTCTGCGCAGTGGAGCGGTTGGTGAATACACCGAGAAGGCGACTTCGCCTCGGCGTGCATCTGTGATGACAACGGTGTCGGTGTCGACACCCCAGCCCAGCGCATCGTGGCTCACCACAGGGTAGAGCGGGAGGTCCCTCGAGAGCGCGAATGCCTGTGCCCCGGCCATCCCTACTCGCAGGCCTGTGAAGGCACCAGGACCGATGCCCATCGCCACACCCGTGATGTCCCCTGGGGTGACGCCGGCCTGGTCAAGAGCATCCGTCAGCAGCACCCCGAGCAGTTCGGCGTGCGCACGGGGGTCATCGCTCTGCAGGCTTGAGAGGACCTCGCCCTCGGGCGACACCACGGCCACCGAGGTGCCCATCGACGAATCAATCGCGAGAATCACGACAAGTCCCCCGCCGCCGCAAGAAAACGGTCGTAGCGCTCAGGGCTAATGCCATGAGCGCTGAGGCTCACCTGGCGAGGCTCATCGGACTCGACATCGAGTAGTTCAGTGGCTATAGGCCGCTCCACCACAATCTCCAGCCACGAATCAGACAACGCGCTTGCGTAAGGGGCTGCCCACTCCGCAAGCACAATGCTCGACTCGGCATCAACATCCAGCTCTGCCATCTCCGCAAGTGAACCAATTCGGTAGGCGTCAATGTGAACGACCGGTGGTTCACCAGCCTGACTCGACTGGTGCGTTCTCGCCACAACAAACGTGGGGCTCGACATCGGCGTTGCTAGCTGCAGTGCTCGTCCAAAACCCCGGGCAAACGTCGTCTTCCCAGCACCTAACTCGCCGGTGAGAATAATCACATCGCCGGCTTTGGCAACATGGGCTAATGATTCGCCGAAACGTTCCATCGCGTCGCTGGTGGGAACCTCCAGGTTCATCGCTCAATCACCCGAGGAACCCTGGGGCCGATCCGGGTGATCATCTCGTAGCCAATGGTTCCGGCAGCCCGAGCCCATTCCTCGACGCTCGGGTGCCCCTCGGATGGGTCTCCCCACAGCACACACCAATCGCCCTCGCGAACAGTGTGGTCTCCCACATCCACACTGAATTGGTCCATAGAGACCCGGCCGGAGACGCTAAAGCGTTGCCCGGCAATCACGACTGGTCCAGCAGACGACGCGTGCCGAGGCACGCCATCGGCATACCCGAGTGGCACAAGAGCAAGCGTTGTCTCGGCAGTCGTCTTGTAGGTGTGGCCATAGCCCACCCCCTGACCGCTCGGCACGGTCTTCGTCAAGACAACCTGTCCGCTGAGGCGCATAGCGGGGCGAAGCCCCAGCTCTGCAAAACGCCCCGCTACTGGCACCCCGTAGGCGGCAATGCCGATGCGCACCATGTCACCCGCAAGCTCTGGTGAATTACTCGTCGCGTTACTAGCCGAAATGTGACAGAGCTCGGGATCCAAGCCAGTCGCTCTCGCCTGATCGCAGGCGAGAGCGAAGACTGCCCCCTGGGCCGCGTCATCCTCAGCGCTGGCACCAGAGAGGTGGCTATAGACGCCCACCACCCGGATGGTGCCGGCGCGTTCTGCCGTCGCTGCCGCTTCACAGAGCGCACCCCACTGATCCACGGTTGCCCCGCTCCGGCCAAGGCCGGTGTCAATTTTCAGGTGGACCCTGGCCACGCTTCCTGGGGTGCCCTGGGACACAATCTGGGCAAGTTGCGCCAGTGATGACACGCCCAGGTCTATCGAATTCCCCAGGGCAACAGAAAGATCGTCGTCTGGCCCGAAGAGCCACGAGAGCACAGGCGCGGTGATGCCGGCCTGGCGCAGTTCCATGGCCTCGTCAACGTCGGCCGTCCCAAGCCACTCTGCCCCGCCCTCGAGTGCTGCTCTCGCGGCAGTCACGGCACCGTGGCCATAACCATCCGCCTTGACGACCACGAGAGTTTTGGCAGCAGAGGTCGCGCTACGGATGGCCTGCACGTTGTGGGAAATAGCCTGGGGCCTAATCAGGGCTTCTCTCATGGAGCTCGTCACGCGCGTGCCTCGCCATCAACGACGACGAAGGCGATGGCCATGCCTGCATCGTGAGAGAGAGACAGGTGGGTGGCGGTAACACCGAAGTGCGCGGCGCGCTTCGCCACACCCCCGGCGAGCACGAGCTGCGGTTGCTGACCACGCTCGCCCGTGACTTGAATGTCGTGCCACGAGAAGCCTGGAATATTGCCCCCCAGCGCCTTCAGCATGGCCTCTTTGGCCGCGAACCTGGCTGCGAGTGACTGGGTGCCGAGATCCTCTGGGGAGATGTCGAGTGACCCAAAGAGACGCTGCCTCAAGGCTGGGGTTCGCTCGAGCGCGCGACCAAAGCGCTCAATATCTACTACGTCCACCCCCACACCCAACACGGTCATCGCCAGCTCCGCGAGCTACTCCACGGTCACAGATTTTGCGAGGTTGCGGGGCTGGTCAATATCGAGTCCCTTGGCTGCGGCGAGTTCCATACCAAAGATGTGGAGGGGAACAACCGCCAAGAGGGGTTCCATGAAGGTGGAGGCCAACGGAATAGGAATCACCTCATCAGCGAAGGGCAGGACAGCAGCATCACCCTGCTCCGCCAGCGCAATGACGCGAGCCCCACGGGCACGAATCTCCTGGATGTTCGAGACGACCTTGCTGTGCAGGGACATCGGGTCTCTGGGGCTTGGCACAATCACAAAGACAATCTGGCCAGGCTCAATCAGTGCAATCGGCCCGTGCTTGAGCTCACCCGCGGCAAACCCCTCAGCGTGAATATAGGCAAGCTCTTTGAGCTTCAGTGCACCCTCGAGAGCGATGGGGTATCCCACGTGGCGACCAAGATAGAGAACCGAACGGGTGTCAGCCATCCAGCGTGCAAGCTCCTGAATGCGAGGCCCGGTCTTGACCATCTCTTCTAGTTGGCCGGGAAGTTTGTGAAGATCATCGGCAAGCGCCGCTGAGTCCTGAGCGGTGAGTAGGCCTCTGGCTTGGCCGAGATACATTCCCAAGAGATAGCACGCCACCACCTGCGCGAGAAACGCCTTCGTCGAGGCCACTGCCACCTCGGGTCCCGCGTGGGTATAGAGCGCGGCACCGGATTCACGGGGAATGGTGGCACCCTGGGTGTTACAAATCGAGAGAGTCTTGGCACCACGCTCTGCGGCGTAGCGGACGGCCATCAGGGTGTCCATGGTCTCACCCGACTGGCTGACTGAGACCACCAGGGTCCGCTCGTCAATGGCCGGCTCACGATAACGGAACTCGTGGGAGAGCTCAACGCCGACCGGAATACCCGACCACTTTTCAATTGCGTACACCCCGACCATGGACGCGTAGGACGCTGTCCCACAGGCCACAAAAATAATCCGATTGATGGCGCTGCCATCGCCAATGAGCCCATCGAGCTCGGGAAGCAGGACTGTTCCATCCTCGCCCAGACGCCCCCGAATGGTGTTAGCAACTGCCTCTGGCTCTTCCGAGATTTCCTTGGCCATAAAGCTTGACCAGCCGCCCTTGTCGGCTGCTGATGCGTCCCAATCAATATCGAAAGGTTGTGCCTCAACGGGGGCTCCGTCAAAGGTCATCACGCTAACCTCCGTGGAGCGCAAGGTGACAATCTGGTCTTGACCAAGCGCCATCGCCTTCTTTGTGTAGGCGACAAAGGCTGCAACGTCAGATCCTAGGAAGTTTTCTCCCTCGCCAAGGCCGACGACGAGGGGGGAATTGCGTCTCGCCCCCACGACAACACCTGGCTCGTCCTGGTGGACGACCAACAGGGTGAATGCGCCTTCAAGGCGGCTGACAACCTCTTGCATCGCCTTCGTCAGGTCGCCGTGCTCCCGGTAACTGCGACCCACCATCAGCGCTGCGACCTCGGAGTCGGTTTCACTGTGGAACTCTTCGCCCTTAGCAAGGAGCTCCTGCTTGAGCTCGTGGAAGTTTTCGATGATGCCGTTGTGAATCAAGGCCAATTTGCCACCATCACCCAGGTGAGGGTGGGCATTCTCATCGGTGGGACCGCCGTGGGTCGCCCATCTGGTGTGAGCAATACCGGTGTGACCCTCGAGAAGTGGGCTGTGGCCTAAATCCTCAGTCAGAATGCCGAGTTTTCCGGAGCGTTTGTGAGAGACCAGGCCTTTATCAGGGGTGACAATGGCGACACCAGCAGAGTCATAACCGCGGTATTCCAGACGCTTCAGACCGCCAAGAAGCACCTCAATAGAGGACCTCTGACCGACGTAGCCGACAATTCCACACATGACTGCGAGTCTAGGCGATGGGCGCCCAGAGAGCCGGCGCACTACCCTGGTGTAATGGCCCACGCGTCCACAGGTCTCGACAACGGCAGCCCGTTTGTTGACTATGACCGCTCAACCTGGGCCGAACTCGCCCCTCGCTCACCCCTGCCGCTCACCGAGGACGATCTTGCGAGGGTTCGCTCCGCGGGCGACATGCTCGACGCCAACGAAGTTACTGAGGTTTATCAGCCACTAGCGAGGCTTCTGGCTCTCTATGTGGAGGGCTCCCGCCACCTCCACTACATGACCCGGCAGTTCCTGGGCGATGACCTCCGCCACACTCCCTTCATCATCGGTATCGCCGGCAGCGTTGCCGTGGGCAAATCCACCACCTCCCGGGTTCTTGCCACCCTGCTGGCGCGCAGCCCGGAGACCCCGAACGTTGCCTTGATCGCCACGGATGGTTTTTTGCTGCCACTGGCAGAGCTCACGAAGAAGGGCCTCCTCGAGCGGAAAGGCTTCCCAGAGAGCTATGACCGTCGGGCGCTGCTGCGCTTTGTTTCGCGCATTAAGAGCGGGGTCTCTCCGGTGAGCGCTCCGGTGTATTCACACCTGCTCTATGACAGGGTTCCCGAGGAAACCCAGGAGATTTCCCACCCCGACATCGTCATTATCGAGGGCCTCAATGTCTTGGCGCCCCCGGCAACCAACTCAGCTCTCGCGGTGAGCGACCTGTTCGATTTCAGCATCTACGTGGATGCGAGAACCACGGATATCGCCTCCTGGTATGAGGAGCGCTTTCTCCACCTGCAGCAGGGCGCCTTTAGCGATCCCCGCAGCTACTTCCACCGTTACGCGAGCCTGAGTGAAACAGAAGCCCGTGCGGAAGCCAAGAGGCTCTGGAGCAGCATCAATGAGCCCAACCTTCGAGACAACATTTTGCCCACCAGACCCCGCGCATCGCTGGTGCTACAAAAAGACTCGGATCACCGAGTCAACAAGATTTCTCTGCGGCGTATTTAGATCGCCAGCTGAGTGCGAACGACCTCCACGAGGCGGTCGGCCATCTGGTGGGCCGTGTGCTCATCGGCGGCCTCCACCATGACACGAATAAGGGCTTCGGTGCCAGAGGGCCTCAACAGCACTCGGCCACTGTCCCCCAGTTCGGCTTCAATTGCTGCGACGGTGGTCGAGACCACTTCGTCAGTGGCCAAACGAGAGCGGTCGACTCCAGACACGTTCTTGAGAACCTGAGGGAAAACATCCATCACATCGGCGAGCTCCGCCAGCGATTTACCGGTGCGGACAACTTCTCGGGCCAACTGAATGCCGGTCAAGATGCCATCACCGGTGGTCGCATGTTGGCTCATGATGATGTGTCCTGATTGCTCACCACCGAGGCTCAATCCTGAGGCGGCGAGCTCTTCGAGGACGTAGCGATCACCAACCGCCGTCTCCTTGAGCGCAATCCCGTGGGCTTCCATGGCCTTGCGCAGGCCCAGGTTCGACATGACTGTGGTGACCAGAGTGTCGTTTACGAGGGTCCCAGCCTCTTTCATGGACACCGCCAGGATGGCCATGATGTGGTCGCCATCAATCACACGGCCGTGGTGGTCGATCGCGAGCGCCCGATCAGCGTCACCATCGTGGGCAATACCAAAATCAGCACCGAGGGAGAGCACCGCCTCCTGGAGTGGCTCCAAGTGAGTAGATCCGTATCCCTTGTTGATGTTCAGGCCATCGGGTTCACTACCAATCACGGTGACGGTTGCACCGGCGTCACGGAACACTCGTGGTGAAATACCCGATGCTGCGCCGTGGGCGCAGTCGACCACCACGTGGATTCCCTCGAGGCTGCGATCCAGAGTGGCCAGCAGGTGGAGCACATAGCGATCTTCGGCATCGGCGAAGCGCGTGATGCGCCCCACGCCGTCACCCGTGGGGGCAAGCGGTGGCTCCGACATCGCTGCCTCAATGCGGTCTTCGACCTCATCGGGGAGCTTTGTGCCACCCAGGGAGAAAAACTTGATGCCGTTGTCTGGTGCCGGGTTGTGGGACGCAGACACCATCACACCAAAATCAAAATTGCCATCCTTCACCAGGAAGGCAGCCGCGGGTGTGGGAACAACACCGGCGTCGAAGACATCGATACCCGAGCTGGCTAGGCCCGCCGACACAGCGGAGGCCAAGAACTGGCCAGAGACCCTGGGGTCTCGTGCCACAACGGCCCTGGGCCTGCGCCCCTCGGCCTTGAGCTCATCGGCGTGACGACCCTTGGTGAGCACGAGCGCAGCGCTTTGGGATAGGCGAACGACGAGGTCCGCGGTGAGCTCGCCATTAGCGAGACCCCGGACCCCGTCGGTGCCAAATAAGCGACCCATCGGTGTGACCCGTCGTGGAAGCGATTAACGCTTCGAGTACTGAGGTGCCTTACGGGCTTTCTTGAGACCGGCCTTCTTACGCTCTTTCACGCGTGAATCCCGGGTAAGGAATCCAGACTTCTTGAGCGAGGGACGGTTGTTCTCTTCGTCGATGAGGTTCAGCGCGCGAGCGATACCCAGACGCAGTGCCCCAGCCTGGCCAGAGGGGCCACCACCGGTGATGCGTGCGACAACGTCGTAGCTTCCACCGAGGTCAAGAACCGTGAACGGGTCGTTGATCAGCTGCTGGTGGAGCTTGTTGGGGAAATACTGCTCGAGCGTGCGGCCATTCACGGTGTAGTTTCCGGAACCGGGAACCAAGCGAACGCGGGCAATAGCCTGCTTGCGACGGCCCACTGCGTTTCCACCCACGGTGAGGGCTGGGCGGGGCTTCTTCTCAACAACTGCGTTAGCAGGAGTCTCGGTGGTGTAAGTCTCGGGAGTCTCCACAGCTTCTGCGGTGTCCACGGTCTCTTCTGTCTCTTCTGGCTTATCCATTGTTCTGTGTCCTTCGGGCTCTAGCGCTACTGCGCGATCTGGTCGAGAGAGTAGGGCTTAGGCAACTGAGCCTGGTGAGGGTGATCTGCACCCGCATAGACCTTGAGCTTGTCCATCTGGGCACGGCCCAGGGTGTTCTTGGGAAGCATTCCGCGGATTGCCTTTTCCACAGCACGAACGGGGTTCTTCTCCAGAAGATCTGCATAGCTGGTGGCAGTGAGTCCGCCCGGGAAACCCGAGTGGCGGTAGGCCATCTTCTGAGTCAACTTGGACCCAGTCAGGGCAACCTTCTCCGCGTTCACAATGATGACGTGGTCGCCCATGTCCATGTGGGGGGCAAAGGTCGGCTTGTGCTTGCCACGCAGAAGAGCGGCTGTGTGGGACGCAAGACGTCCCAACACCACATCAGTGGCGTCGATAACCAGCCAGTTGCGCTGAACATCAGCAGGCTTGGGTGAAAATGTGCGCGTCATGCGACATTCCTTTACGGTTCGAGGAGTTCGTGAATCCCACTCCGGTGGGCGTTCTCTGGTGAGAACTACCCGGTGGAGGGCTCAACCTAATGCACAGTCGGCGACTGGCACCAGCCTCCCAGCCTAGAGGACATAACCACAGGGGTCAATCCGGGTCAGCGGCTCTCCTGTTGCGCGTGAGGGCAGCTCGCTCGGCCATCTCTGACTCCTCCGGGTAGGCAACCGAGACCAGTGCCAGCCCATGGGCTGGCATGATCACAAAGTCACTGGTTCGTTTCTTTGCCTCACGAATCGCCAGTACCTGGGCGATGGTGATCTTTCCGCGGCCCACCCCCACAGCCGCACCGACTAGTGCGCGCACCATGGAGTGGCAGAAGGCATCGGCAGTGATGGTGGCCACCATCACCCCGTCGTGATCGCGGACCCACTCATAAGCCTGAAGCTCACGGATTGTCGTCGCACCCACCCGAGGTTGGCAAAACGCAGCCCAATCGTGAAGCCCGACGAGCTGGTGCCCGAGCTCCACCATCGCGGAGAGATCCAAAGGGTAGGTGTTCCGCACCGTGAAGGCACGGTGCAGCGGATTATTGGCTGCCTGAATATCAGCAATTCGGTAGTGGTAGGTGCGCGCCAGGGGGGAGAACCTCGCGTCAAATCCTTCGGGGGCCAGGGAAATCCGAGTAATGGTGATCACCTCCTGGCGCAGCGCGCCCTGAACCTTCTTACCAAGGTTCGCAAGGCCCGCGGTAGTGAGCTCCACCCCTTCGGGAAGGTCGAAGTGGCACACTTGGCCAAGCGCGTGAACACCCGCGTCAGTGCGACCAGCGACCACCGTTCTCACGAGAGAACGATCGATCCGGAGCGTGGTGGCCAGAGCCTGTTCCAGCTCGTTCTGCACGGTCTTCAACCGGGGTTGAATACCCCAGCCCGAATAACCTCCACCTGCATAGGCGAGGTCGATACGAAGCCTTGTTCTCACCTCAGACAGTGTAGAGCCGAGGGTTGAAACTCTGAACTACTTGGTCTCTTCTTCTGCAGGAGCCTCATCAGCTACCTCAGATGCTTGTTCCTCAGCCGATGCTTCTTCCGCTGCGGGGGCTTCCGCGGCAGGTTCTTCCGCAGCTGGCTCGTCAGTAGCAGGCTCTTCAGCTGCAGGAGCGTCCTCAACAACGTCCTCGGCGGGGGCTTCGGTGGTTTCTTCCACCGCTACCTCTACCGATTCCGTGGTCTCTTCAGCAGCCTCGAGCGTGTCGAGCTCTTCAACACCCTCGGGAGCTGCCTCTGCGGCAACAACTGCGGGCTTCTCGGGCTCAGGCTTGGCCTTCTTGGTCTTGGGCTTGGGGTTCACGGGCTCAAGGACCAGCTCAATTACAGCCATGGGAGCGTTGTCACCCTTGCGGTAACCGGTCTTGACGATGCGGGTGTAACCGCCTTCGCGCTTGTCGACCAAGGGAGCGATCTCCATGAAGAGTTTGTGCACAGCCGACTTGTCACGGATGATCGTCATCACGCGGCGCCTGGCGTGCAGGTCACCGCGCTTGGCGAAGGTCACCATGCGCTCAGCCAGGGGACGAAGGCGCTTGGCCTTCGTCTCGGTGGTCTGGATGCGTCCGTGGGTGAACAGGGCGGTAGCCAGGTTCGCCAGCATCAAGCGCTCGTGGGCAGGTCCGCCTCCGAGGCGGGGTCCTTTAGTGGGCTTAGGCATTGTTGTGTTCTCTTCCGTGTGTCACGCTGAGCGGTGGGAAACCACCGATTTAGTACTCTTCTTCTGATTCCAGGCCGCTGTAGAACGCTGCGCCATCAAATCCGGGCATGGGGTCCTTCAACGACAGGCCCATTTCGACCAACTTGTCGCGAACCTCGTCAACGGACTTCTGTCCGAAGTTGCGAATGTTCATGAGCTGGTGCTCGGAAAGAGCAACCAATTCGCTCACAGTGTTGATGCCTTCACGCTTGAGGCAGTTGTAGCTGCGCACAGACAGGTCAAGGCTTTCAATGGGCATAGCCATTTCGCTGGAAAGAACAGCTTCGACAGGAGCCGGTCCGATCTCGATACCCTCGGCCTCTGCGTTCAAGTCCCGAGCAAGACCGAAGAGCTCAACGAGGGTGCGACCAGAGGAGGCGACTGCGTCCTTGGGGCTCATCGAAGGCTTGGTCTCGACGTCGACCACGAGGCGGTCGAAGTCGGTGCGCTCACCGGCACGGGTTGCTTCCACGCGGTAGGTGACCTTGAGGACTGGCGAGTAGATCGAGTCGACAGGAATCTGGCCGGCTTCGGCGTACTCGTTGCGGTTCTGGACCGAGGAGACATAACCGCGACCGCGCTCAATGGTGAGCTCGAGCTCGAAGCTTGCCTTGTCGTTGAGGGTCGCGATGTGGAGTTCAGGGTTGTGAACCTCGACACCGGCCGGAGCCTGGATGTCAGCGGCAGTCACAACACCGCCACCCTTCTTGCGCAGGTAAGCGGTGATGGGCTCGTCGTGCTCACTCGAGACAACGAGGTTCTTGATGTTCAAAATGATCTCGGTGACGTCTTCTTTCACGCCAGCGATGGTCGAGAACTCGTGGAGCACTCCATCCAGACGGATGCTGGTCACAGCTGCGCCAGGGATCGAGGACAAGAGCGTCCTGCGCATGGAATTACCCAGCGTGTAACCAAAACCGGGCTCCAGGGGCTCAATGATGAAGGCTGAGCGGAACTCGGAGATTTTTTCTTCTGTGAGGGTGGGGCGTTGTGCAATGAGCACTGTGGTTTCCTTTCGGCAAAGTGTCCGCTATTTGACACTCGGTTGAGGATTACGGCCTAGACCGTGTCTACCTGTTTGTTTGGGGGACTTGAATGGTGACGGTTCTAGGCTCAGAACCGCCGCTGTGAACTAGACGCGACGACGCTTGGGCGGACGGCAACCGTTGTGAGCCTGAGGGGTCACATCGGTAATCGAGCCCACCTCCAGGCCGGCGGCCTGGAGAGA
>JBIIFP010000075.1:0-4582 GCA_044237205.1 Pontimonas sp.
GGAGTCCTTCGGTGAAAACCACTGGGTGGTGATGCCGAGGGTTTGCGCTCCCCTCAAGTTCTCCGGGGTGTCATCAACAAAGAAGGTGTCGAGGCCGGAGTATCCGTATCTCTCGAGGACCCGCTCATAGACGAGGGGGTCTGGCTTCCTGGCGCCGTAGTGGGCGGTGGCAAACATGTGCTCCCCAAAGAAGGGAATTAACTCGGGAGAGACCTCCTGGAGGTGTTCACCAATCAAGATTCCGTTGTTGGTCAGCAGCGTGACCTGCCCAAACTGTGCGGCGAAAGCGACCGCTTCGGTGACCTCCGGTCGATAGAACATGGCCGCTTTGCGAAGATCAACCCAGTGCTGGCGTGAAATTGATGACCCAAATGCGTCGTTGACCAGTCGCATGTATTCATCACCGGTGTCTGGAACACCAGCTTCGGCCTTCCATTCACCTTCGTCATGCCACCACCGGGAGCGAAGCTCTTGGAAGTCAAAACCGGTGACCTCGGTGAGAGCGTCCATCCGTTGCCGCCAACGGTATTCGTAGAGGACGTTATCCATGTCAAAAATAAACAGCATGATGGCCCTAAGCCTAGGGCCAGCTCTCAATCTCTCCCTCGGTGCGCAAACTACACTGGGGGCGTGTCCGCTGTGATTGTGCGCGTCGAAAACCCTGACGACAAGGCGACGGGGCTGATCAAGGCCCGCGATCTCCTTGCGTCTGGTCAGTGCATTGTGATGCCCACCGACACCGTCTATGGCATCGCTTGCGATGCCTTCTCGCCCGCCGCCGTGTCGACCCTGCTTGCCACCAAGGGCCGCGGTCGCCACATGCCACCCCCGGTTCTGATCGGCAACCTGGGCGATGCCTCGAGACTCGTGACTCACGTTCCTCCCGGTGCACAAGCGATCATGGAGCGTTTCTGGCCAGGTGGGGTCACCATTGTTTTCGAGGCGAACCCCGAGGTCGAGTGGGATCTGGGTGAAACCTCGGGCACGGTCGCCATTCGCATGCCGGACCACCCGGTCGCGCTCGAATTGCTCAGAATGACCGGTCCGCTCGCTGTCTCCAGCGCAAACCGCACCGGCGAGCTTCCAGCCCTCGACGCCGGTGAGGCCCTTGCCCAGTTTGGTGATGATGTTCCGCTCTATGTTGATGCAGGCCGGGTGGGCTCGCTCTACACCGGAGTATCCGGAAATCCGGGCTCGACCATTATCGATTCCACTGGCCTCGCGAAGGGTGGGCCCTGGACAGTAGTGCGCCACGGCGTGTGTCCCCTTGAGGACCTTCGTGAGGCGGCTGGGGGAGACTGGGACCTGTGAGCTCCTACATCGTCATCACTATCATCGCCATCGCGGTGAGTTTTGGCTTGGCGCTGGCGCTCTGGCGACTCGGCATCAAGCACGCCTGGCACCGCGAGATTCGCCCGCGCGATGTTCATAAAGAGCCAACTCCGCGCCTGGGCGGAATTGCCGTGTTTGTCGGGATGGCCACGGCGGCGTTGATCGCAAGCCCCCTCGAGGCGTTCTCCGACGTCTTCGATGATCCGCGCCCGATCCTCTCGGTTTTGGCCGCCGCGTTCATCGTGGTCGTGTTGGGGGTCGTCGATGACCTCATCGAACTGGATTGGCTCACCAAGCTCTCTGGGCAGATCATCGCCGCTGGCGTTGTCGCGTGGCAGGGCGTCCAGATTGTTTCACTGCCCATTGGCGGCATCACTCTGTTCTCTCCTGCCCTGTCGCTCATTCTCACGGTGCTCGCCATTGTGTTGGTGATGAATGCAGTCAATTTCATCGATGGTCTTGATGGCCTGGTTGCCGGGGTCGCGCTGATTTCCACCGGCGTTTTTTTCCTCTATTCCTTTGTTCTCTCCATTGGCGAATCTGGCGCCTCTGGATTTAGCCTCGCGACCTTCCTCACGCTCTTGCTGGCGGGTGGACTGCTCGGTTTCTTGCCGCTGAATTGGCACCCGGCCAAGTTGTTCCTGGGGGACTCGGGCTCGTTGTTGGTGGGCTTGATGATGTCGGTGAGCGCGATTTCCGTGACCGGACAGATTGATCCGGCCACAGTGAGCCCCACCCAACTGTTACCGGCCTTCCTCCCGGTGATCCTGCCTCTTGCTGTGTTGATTGTGCCTCTGGTTGATTTCTCGTGGGCGGTGGGCCGACGGTTCCGGCGAGGGATGTCACCTTTTGATGCCGATCGCGCTCACCTTCACCACCGACTGCTCGACATGGGTCACACCCATCAACAGGCCGTCTTGATCCTCTATGCCTGGACCGCAGTGCTGGCCATTGGCACTCTGATGTTTCTCTTTGTGGCCTGGTATTTTGCGGTGGCAATCATCGTTGTGGGACTGATCGGCTCTGCTCTGGTGACACTGTCACCAGATAGCCCCGCAACCAATGACCCATTAGCCCTCGACCAGGAGGTTTCCCCGTGACCGTGTCCCAAGTAGCCAAACGCGCCGTGTTTGTGGGTGCCATTGTCACAAGCCTCATCGCGATTATCGCTGCGACCTGGGGCGCCCTGGTGTCAGACCTCCCCGGGATACTCGGTGCGCTGGTCGGCAGTGGACTGGGTTTCGCGCTTCTGGGCCTCACGGCGCTCAGCATCATCTGGGGCTTTCGCCTGGGCAAGGGCGACGTGCTCGCCCCCGCCTTCTTTGGCATCGTGCTGGGAACCTGGCTTGCGAAGTTCGTCGTGTTTCTCGCCATCGTCTTTTGGCTGGGCGATCAAGAGTGGCTTGATCGAACCGTCTTGTTTCTCACCATCGTGGCCTCCCTGCTCGCGGGGCTCATCACCGACGTGGTGGTGATCGCCCGCGCGAGGATGCCCTACGTCTCAGACATCACTCTGCCTGGTGAGGACAAACCCAGCCTTTAGTGCCCGGTCAGCGGGGCAATGAGCTTGGAGACCAGGGATGGTTTTCCGGTCCTGGCCTCAATCCGATCGGCCAGGGCGACACCCACGATGGCTGCGGTTGCCCCCGCGTAGCGCAGTGGCTCTGGTTCCCACTTCGGTGACTGGTGCCCCACAAAGGGCAGCGCTGTCCGCGATGTGCTCGTGCCGAGCACCAGATCCGCCAGCGTGAGACCCGCTAGATGCGAGAGCCCGACACCGTCTCCCACGTAACCGCCAGCCCTGCCAATGCCGGTTGCGGCGTCGAGGGTGACAGATGAGTGCCAATCGCGGGGGACACCCAGCACCCCACCCCACTGATGCGTGATGGCGTAGGGCGCAAGAACCGGGAACAACTCCACGAGCGTCTGGTGAAGGTCAGAGAACACACGCGGGACACGGTCAAACTCTGGCTTCACCCGACTGCCCCAGTGATACGGCGCACCTCGACCGCCAAAGGCGATCCGGTTATCGGCGGTGCGCTGCCCATAAATGATGAGCGAGCGGAAGTCAGCAAACGTCATTCCGTGCTCCAGGCCGATCGAGTCGAAGACAGAATCCGGCAGCACTTCGGTTGCAATCATTAGTGAATACAGG
The DNA here is from genome assembly GCA_044237205.1 of Pontimonas sp. Classification (GTDB taxonomy): domain Bacteria; phylum Actinomycetota; class Actinomycetes; order Actinomycetales; family Microbacteriaceae; genus Pontimonas. Next base: position 3,488 of record JBIIFP010000075.1, read on the forward strand.
GGTAGTGAGTGCCGTCTGGTCTGCTTGAGCCGAGAGCGGTAACCCTCCATCGCATCGATGACCACATCGCCCGTGACGCGCCCGCGCGAGGTAACAACAACTCCAGCCTCGTAACGGAGAACCTCGGTCTGCTCGGCAATGCGGATCCCGGCGCTTTCAGCCGCCCTTGCCAAACCGCGAACGAGCTTTGCGGGGTGAAGCCTGGCGCAGGCCGGGTCAAAAACCGCTCCTAGAGTTTCGGTGGCCTGGAGGGTTTCGCCGGCGCTTCGCCACACAGCCTTATCCGCCGGGGTCAGGGCCGAATCGGTGAGAGCGTCCTTAGCGCGGTGTTCTTGAATGGGGCTTCTCACCAGAGTGGTGGTCCCACCAGCCACAAAGTCACAGTCAATGTCGAGGTCTTTAGACCAGCGCCCGACCGAGTCAACAGCATCCACCATGGCGTGCCGAAGTGCCGTGGCTGCGTCTAGACCGTGCTGCTTGATGAGGGATCCGACGCTCGTGGGGAAGAGCGCTGAACACCAGCCCCCATTTCTGCCAGAGGCGCCAAAGCCTGCAATCTCTTTCTCGAGAACGACGATGCGTAAATCTGGTGATTGTTTCGCTAGGGCTAGCGCCGTCCAGAGGCCGGTGTACCCGGCACCCATGATGATCACATCCCAGTGGGCTTGGCTCTCTGCACTGGTGAGACTAGCCCTGGGCGAGAAGGACTCACCCAGGGTGTCGTGCCACAGCGACAAGGATCGGTAGTCGACCACGAGGCCTGCCCTTAGAGCAGCTTGCTGGCTCTGGTGAGAACGTCGCGCAGGATGGCTTCGATCTCATCGAACTCCTTCGGACCAATCGTGAGCGGCGGTGCCAACTGAATCACGGGGTCTCCTCGGTCATCAGCGCGGCAGTAGAGCCCTGCTTCAAAGAGCGCCTTCGAGAGGAAGCCGCGCAGGAGCTTCTCCGACTCGGCATCCGAGAAGGTCTCTTTGGTCTCCTTGTTCTTGACGAGCTCAATTCCAAAGAAGTATCCGGCGCCGCGGACGTCGCCGACAATCGGAATGTCTAGTAGACGCTCGAGTGCCGCACGGAACTTCGGCGAGTTCTCCC
>JBIIFP010000029.1:0-16147 GCA_044237205.1 Pontimonas sp.
ACGGCAGTGGTGGCCCTGGGGCCGTGTCCGTTGCCGCCCAGGATGAGCGCGTCACTGCAGAACTACTGGCGCCGTTCTTAAACGACGACGTCGCACTGGTCACTCTGCAGGCCATTAACTATCGCTCCGGCGCTAGGCCAGAGCTTCGCGAGATTTCCCGGGCGGTTAAGGCGGCCGGGGCATTCATGCTCTGGGACTGTTCTCACGCTGGAGGGGCCATTGATCTGGACTTCGATGGCAACGACATCGACTTGGCCGTGGGCTGCACATACAAATACGGCAACTCAGGCCCTGGGTCACCGGCCTGGTTGTTTGTGCGGAAATCCCTTCAGGCCGAGCTCCACGTTCCCATCCAGGGATGGTTTGCACAGAGGGACCAGTTTGTGATGGGGCCCTGGTTTGAGAAGTCCGAGGACATCCGTGGTTTCCAGGTCGCAAGCCCCTCAATTATCGGGATCCGCGCCGTCCAATCCAGCTACCGGATGATTGAACGCGCGGGTATCAGAGCGATCGAAGCGAAGGCGGCCTTAGGGACGAAGCTCATGATTGCCCTTGTTGATGAGTGGCTGGCTCCGCTGGGTTTCGCGCTCGGAACACCGCGAGAAGCCAATCATCGCGGAGGGCACATCATCATCACGCACCCTGATGCCGCGCAGATTGCGCTCGCGCTTCGCAAAATCAAGAACGTGGTTCCCGATTACCGGGAACCCAGCGCCATCCGCCTCGCAATTTCGCCCCTTGCCACGTCCTATGTTGAGGTGTGGGATGGGTTTGATCGACTGCGAGAACTGGTGTCCAGTGGCGAGTACCGCGATGTTCAGCCAGATGAAGGCCGTGTGACCTGATGACTGGCTCTCACGAGAAGGCCGTGACGTATACGAGCTACCTCAAAGTAGAAGAACTGCTCTCACTGCAGAAACCACTCTCCGATGGCCCGGAGCACGATGAGCTCCTGTTCATCACCATCCACCAGGTCTATGAACTGTGGTTTCAGCAAATGCTGCACGAGCTGGCTGCTCTTCAGCCTGCACTGGCAAGCGGTGACACTCACCGGTCTCTTGCGCTCTTGGGTCGAGTGCGCACCATCATGAAAATCTGCGTGGCGCAGATCGACGTTCTGGAGACGATGACACCTCTGCAGTTCCAGTCGTTTCGAGCTCGCCTGTCCTCAGCTAGTGGGTTCCAGTCTGCGCAGTTCCGTGAGCTGGAGGCGGTTCTCGGGCGGCGTGACTATGCAGGCGAGAACGCCGAGCACGGCAGTGGTATGAAGATGGCGGAGCACTTGGTCCCAGGCTCCCCGGCCCGTGTGGCGGTGGAGGCTGCGATGTCGAGGCCGAGTGTCTGGGATTCTGCTCTCGCGTACTGCGATGCCAGGGGACACGCGATGCCCTCGGACGTCCTGAATCGTGATGTCACCACACCGTGGGAAGCCCGCGAAGACGTCCAAAAGGTTCTGATTGACCTTCACCACACTGACCCGGAGTCCTCACTGGTGTGTGAGGCGCTGGTGGACCTGGATGAAGGTTTGGGTGAATGGCGTTATCGCCACGTGAAGATGGTCGAGCGGACCATTGGCCGCAAGAAGGGCACCGGAGGATCTGCCGGTGTCGCCTACCTGGCGAGCACTCTCTTCAACCCCTTCTTCCCTGACCTCTGGGATATCAGGGGCCAGCTGTAGGGCTACTCCTAAACAGCGAGCGCCTAGTGGGTGGCGTGTAGTCGCAGACGTCGCCCGGACACAGCTGGGGTGGGGTCTTCGCGAAGACCCGGTACAGCTCGCACCCCACGCAGATTCCAAAAGCGGCTTCCAAGAACATGAGAGCCAGGCAGAAACTACAGAACAGCAGCATGTACTCGTTCTGAATCCCCAGGAAGCCCATGCCGAGGCACGCGATAAAAGCCATGCCGAAGCCGAGTGACCACGCCAACAGTTTCTGTTGCGCTCCCACCCACTCGGGTCGCTGCCGGCGCACAATCAGTGCACCGAGCACCATGGTGGGGGCAAAGCGATGGTCCAGCCCGATGCGAATTCCCATGTCGATCAGGAAGAGGAACCCAAACCCTCGGACGGGTTGGACGTCCCCCGTATAAAAGGCGTAGTTCACGGCGAGGAAGCCGAGCAGGAACAAAATCCCTGCAGATGCCCGGACGGCTCGCTCATTCACGACGGGGATATCAATTCCCTCGACTCGTTCGCCAAAGCCTGGGTTCTTAGCTGAGGTTTCTGCCATGAGGACAGTATACCCCAGGGGGTATAACACTCAAGGCCTACGAGTGTTCAGGTGTCACAGCTTCGCGGCTTTAAGCTCCGAGAAAGCGGCCAACGCCTTGTCTCTGCTTGCCTTCATGTCGACAATCGGTTCACTCGGGTAGTCGGCTGTGCCAATCTCTGGCACCCACCGAGAGATGTACTCCTGTTGGGGGTCAAACTTTTCGGCCTGGAGCATCGGATTGAACACTCGGAAGTAGGGCGCAGCGTCAGCACCGCTTCCGGCCACCCATTGCCAGCTCGCCGGGTTATTTGCCTCATCGGCGTCCACCAGAGTGTCCCAGAACCAGGCTTCACCGATTCGCCAATCGGTGAGCATGTTTTTGATCAGGAACGAGGCGGTGACCATCCGCACGCGGTTGTGCATATAGCCCGTGGTCCACAGCTCCCGCATACCCGCGTCAACCAGAGGAACACCGGTGCGGCCCTTGTGCCACGCCTGGAGGGCTGTGTGCTCCGGTTCGCCCCAGGGGAATCGATCAAACTCCGGCCTGAAGTTCGCAGAGGCCAGCTCGGGGAAGTGGAAGAGGATGTTGTAGGAGAACTCACGCCACCCAATCTCGCTCAAGAACTTGGCTTTGTTCTTCTCCGCTTCAGCGGGCAGAGTCCGCTCCAGAGCGTGCCAGATGGTGTGTGGGCTGATTTCACCAAAGCGCAAGTGGGGACTCAGTCGTGAGGTGGTGACGGGCCCGGGCTCGTCGCGCCGGTGGTAATTCTTCAAGGTGTTGCGGGCGAAGTCATCGAGACGATCAGTCGCCCCCTGCTCACCTGGATGCCACATCTCTGCCAGGCCCTTAGACCAGTCCGGGGAGGTCGGCAGAAGATCCCAAGTGCCCAGATCCTCAGAGGTAACGGTGCTGGGGCTCGACAGCGTCGTCGGTGCGGCCAGCGGGATTCTCGGTGGCTCGGATGCCAAGCAGGCTCGCCAGAAGGGTGTGAACACGCGGAATGGGCGGTCTTCACCCGTTCTGATGGTCCAGGGCTCAAAGAGCAGGTTGCCGGCAAAACTCTCGCAGATCAGGCCTGCGTCTCGCAGTTCGGTCTTGAGTGCTGCATCGGCCTCACGGTTGGCCCCATAGCGACGATTCCAGAAGACGGCACTCGCCTTCGCTTCGCGCACGACCTGGCGGACAACCTCAGCGCCTGGTCCCCGCCGAAGAGTGAGCGTCCCACCCAGGGATTCGATGTCTTTTCTCAGGGAAAGGAGGGAATGGTGAAGCCACCACTTCGTGGCACCACCTAGTGGCCTGGTCCCTGGGCTTTCTTCATCGTGGACGTAGAGCGCAATCAGTTCTTCACCACGTGCCACTGCAGCATGCAGAGCAGGATTGTCAGAGAGTCGCAGATCGTTGCGAAACCAGACGATGACAGGGCTTGAGGTCATCTGGTCAGCGTAGAGGGCTTGGCTGGATGGTGTCCATGTGGGCTGCCGTTAACGTGATTGGGGCCGGCCGCTGAGGCGAGCGACCGGCCCTGTTCCCTTGCACCAAGAGTGTTCTGTAATCACATGAACGAGAGCTGCTAGAGCACACAACTGACGATGTCCCCACTATATAACAGAATGGTAACGGTGTCTAGTGCGAAGACCCCTGGAAGAAATCGGCCTAGATCATGTCGGGAGACGGCGCTTCGCCATAGTGAATGGTGACATCCGCGTGGCGGTCAAACCGGTAGCCAGCACCGCGCACCGTGCGAACGATGTCTTCATAGCGACCGAGCTTGGAGCGCAGCCGGCGAACGTGCACGTCAATAGTGCGGGAGTTGGGGATGTCGTCCTCACCTGCAGCCCAGAGCGCGCCAATAATGATTTCTCGTCGTACGGTTTGTCCTTCCCGAAGCACCAGGAACTGAAGGAGTGCAAACTCTTTGAACGTGAGCGGAGCTGCCTCACCGTCAATCGTGACTCGCTTACGCGAGAGGTCGATGACCACAGAGAGCACGCGCTCGGGCTGCGCTGGCTTGAGTTTCGCCAATGCCGCGGGGTCGTGGAGCGCCATGCGCACAATCTCTAAGTTGTTGCCGCCAGACCCGGTCGGGGCCAGAGCTATGGCCGCGTGGGTATCGGCGCTTGGCACATGGCTGGCGACGGCTTTCTTGAGTTCTTTGACCAGGGTTTCTAGGGAAATCCCAGCCTGGCGGGCGTCGGCTTCGGTGACGCCCACATAGAGGGCGAACCCACGAGGTTCGCGAGGAGAAGAAGATGTTGTCATTGTTGTCGATTCGGTAGGGGGCGAAGTGGCCCTCGGAAGAAGGGGACGTTAGTCACACATTCGACAACAACACCCAGGCGCCCCCTGTGGGAGCATCGACAACGCCAGAGTGTGCACAGCCCGATTATCGCCGGCTAGTTGGCGAACCGTCAAGTCCCTGAAAGGTGCTAGCCAACCGTCCCGTACAGGCGATCTCCGGCATCGCCGAGGCCTGGGACGATGAAGCCCCTCTCATTGAGCTTCTCATCGAGAGCGCCAAGGACGATGGTGACCTTCAGTCCCGTGGTTCCCTCCTCCACGGCCTTCACTCCCTCGGGTGCGCCAAGCAGACACACCGCCGTGATGTCGGAGGCACCCTTGTCGGCGAGGAACGTGATGGCTTGGAGTAGCGAGCCGCCGGTTGCGAGCATGGGGTCGAGAACAAAGCACTGGCGATCGGCAAGGTTCTCCGGCAAGCGCTCCGCGTAGACGCTCGGTTTGAGGGTTTCTTCATCCCGCACCATGCCGAGGAAGCCCACTTCGGCGCTCGGCAGCAGGGCGACCATTCCCTCCAGCATCCCGAGTCCTGCGCGAAGAATAGGAACAACCACGGGACGTGGTTTAGCAAGTTTCTTGCCCACGGTCGTCTGAACGGGCGTGACAATCTCGTGGTCTTCGACCCGAATCTGCCGCGTTGCCTCGTAGGCGAGGAGAGTTACCAACTCCGAGGTCAGGGCCCGAAACACAGGCGACGGGGTGTCCTTGTCACGCAGTACCGAGAGCTTGTGGGAGACCAGAGGATGGTTGGCGACGTGTAACTCCATGACGCTCACCTTACCCCTCGGGGTAGGGCTGGTGAAGCCGGATACAGTGGGGCGCATGGCGATGGATGACGAGCTGATGGGCCGTGCGCTGGAGTTTGCCCGAGAGGCTCTCCACACCGGCGATGTTCCGGTTGCCGCGCTCGTGGTTGACGCCGCTGGTGTCATTGTTGCCAAGGCGTGCAACCAGAAAGAGCGCGACCATGACCCGACCGCCCACGCGGAGGTTGTGGCCCTCCGTCTTGCCGGTCACGCCCTCGAGACGGCCAACCTCTCGGGCCACACCCTGGTGGTCACCTTGGAGCCGTGCGTGATGTGTGCCGGGGCAATAACGCAAGCACGAATTTCACGCGTTGTTTTTGGCGCCTGGGACGCGAAAGCTGGCGCTGCCGGCAGCGTCCACGATTTGGTCCGCGATCGATCACTTCCTCATCGCGTTGACGAGGTTGTGGGCGGTGTGCGCGAGGCGGAGTGCACCTCGCTACTCACTGACTTCTTTGGGCAGGCTCGAGAGTCCTAGCTCACCACGCCTGGCCACAGCACGGCGATAAAGACGTTGCTAATGGCCAAAGCTCCGGCCACGTGGAGCAAAGGCAAGAGGCTGCGCTGTGTCGCGCCAGGTGCCATCTTCTTTTGGCGGCGATAGGCGATGAGAGCAACGATGAAGATTACGAGGGCGAAGACCGTCTTGACCGCAATCTTGGTGTGGTCAACCGACATGTCGGGGTCATCGGCTAAACGCATTTCGGCGAGGCCAGTCAAGAGAAGACCAGTCACTAACTGGACAATGCCGCCGGCGAGAACCCAGGAGAACGCATAGCCAGTGTGTGCACGCATCTGAATCAGGAACGGCCCGATGATCATGGCCAATCCCAAGAAGTGAACGATCAGAGTGATGTCTCTCGCAAGCTCCACGGGGTTCTCCTAGTCAGTCGGACGCTTTGATAACAATAACGTCGGTGGGAGGGTCTTCTCTCGAAGGGTCGCGGACCAGTTCGGGCTCGATATAGATCTCAGCGGTGTCGGTGGTGACCTCACGCACTCGACGCTTCGCCTCATCCAATGAGTGCGAGAGAAGATGAACAGGGAGCGAGTCAATAAGTTCTACCGTTGCCGCAATGACCCAGTGGCCATCGGGCTCTGAGACAGCGCTGAGACGAAGGACGGACTGAACATCGGGAGAGCCATTGAGCGCAGCCAAGATGGGCTCGCGCGCTGGCGCTTTTCCGTGGGTCTTTTTCTTACCGCTCATGACTTAGCCCGCCACTTCCCCGACATTGGGTCTCAATGGTCCACTCAATCTACACTGGCCCCATGGTCACAAAACTTCCTCGGATTGCAATCCTCGGCACCGGCAACATGGGTGGGGCAATTCTGCAGGGATTGACTCAGCCGGGCGTCAGTTCTGAGAGCATTCGCGCAACGACCCGTTCTGAGTCCTCGGCAAGCAAGCTCCGCGCCACTGGGGTGTCTGCCGAGAGCCTCGAGGCTGATCCAAGCGCCAACTCGGTTGTCGTTGGTGACGCCGACATCATTGTGCTGGCGGTCAAGCCCGCGCAGATTGCAGGGCTTCTCCGTGAGATTGCCCCTAGCGCCAAGCCCGAAGCAATCATGGTCAGTGTTGCTGCGGGCATCACACTGGCGACCATGGAAGAGGCATGGCCGGGCGCTGTGGTGCGCACTATGCCGAACACCCCGGCTCAGGTGGGACTTGGCGTGACGGGCATCGCTCGGGGTTCCCGTGTCAGTGACGAAGCGCTGGCGCTTGTTCGAGCGATGTGTGAAACCTTCGGCACCGTGATTGAGGTTGGGGAGTCCGAGATCAACGCTCTGAGCTCCATCTCTGGCTCGGGGCCTGCCTATGTCTACTTCTTGATGGAGCGCTTCATCGAGATTGCCCAGGAGCGCGGGTTTAGCGACGAGGCTGCGAGCCTCATGGTCGAGGGCACATTCCGTGGAGCGGCAGAGCTGCTGGCGCGTTCGGGAGAATCCCCTCAGACGCTGCGTGAGGCCGTCACGAGTCCGGCCGGCACGACCGCCGCCGCACTGGGAGTTTTTGGCGATGCTGACATTGCCGGCATTATTCGTGCGGCCACCACCGCGGCTATCGCCAGGGCCGAGGATATGGCCAAGGACTAGTTACTTGTCCAGGGCAGCGAAAGTTTCGATGTCTTCGTTGGTGCCAGAGACGATGATGAGGTCGTGGTTGCTCACCACAGTGTTCTCTGTTGCATAGGTGAAGGGCTTACCCGGTGACTTCACACCGACGACCGTGATGTTGTATTTGGAGCGCACCTTGGAGTCGGTGAGCGACAAACCTCGAATGGGCTTGGGTGGATACATCTTCACGAGCGCAAAGTTGTCATCGAAGCGGATGAAGTCGATCATGCGACCCGACACCAAGTGTGCGACGCGCTCGCCAGCTTCGCGCTCCGGATAGACGACGCGGTGGGCACCAATGCGAGTAAGGATCTTTCCGTGAGATTCGCTGATGGCCTTGGCCCAAATCTGTGGAACCTTGAGGTCCACCAGGTTGGTCGTAATCAGCACACTCGCTTCAATCGATGAACCGATTGCGACAACCGCGATGGGGAAATCCCCAGCCCCAATTTGCTGGAGAGCGTTCAAGTTGGTCGCATCGAGAACTGCGGTGTGCTTCACGCGGTCGGCCCACTTCTGAACGAGAGCGGGATCTTCGTCGATGGCGAGGATGTCGCGGCCGAGCTTGTCCAGCTCACCCGCTGTGGCGGCACCGAAGCGACCTAGTCCGATAACAAGGACAGGTGCGTCATGGGGGATTTTCTCAACCAACGATCGGCCTTTCTTTTGCACGGCGGTACACCGTCTGGCGATGGGTTCCACTGAGAGCTGTTGCCAGCGTCACTGTACCAACCCGACCCAGCAACATGGTTGCTGCCAGGACATATTTAGCTGCATCAGGGAGTTCACTACTGGTCAGACCAGCGCTGAGTCCACAGGTGGCAAAGGCGGAGATCACATCGAAGAGGACCTTCTCGAGTGGCTCATCGGTGATGGTCAGGATCGCGATGGTCGCGAAAACCACGATGCTCGCTCCCCAGAGCACCACGCTCACGGCAAGACGAACGGTGTCAGAGGGAATGCGACGTTCATAGGCGACGATGTCTTGGTCTCCTCGGGACTCAGCGAATGCCGCCAAGAAAAGAATCGCCAGCGTGGTCACCTTGATGCCACCTGCGGTGGAAGCCGAGCCACCACCGACAAACATCAGCATGTCAAGCACCAGCAGTGTGGCGCCACCGAACTCCGAAGTGTCGACTGTGTTGAATCCGCCGGAGCGAGACATCATCGAGGTGAACAGCGCTGTCATCGGGCGGGTAGCACCGTCCTGCGAGCCCAGGGTCTTCTCGTTGCCCCATTCCAGTGCGGCAATCGCGAGCGCGCCGACGACCAGAAGAATGGTGGTGGTGGCGAGCGTGAGCTTTGCGTGCATTCCCACGCGGCCGTGGGCGAGCGTCAGGCCGCGTCGGCGTCGGCGACTGGTCCTCACCGCGCGAGCGAGGGCATAGATAACGGGGAAGCCGAGACTTCCCAAGAAGACCCCGATTCCCAGCGTGAACACCATGACAGGGTCTTTAGCAAAGGGTGAGAGGCCATCAATCAGCGGAACAAAACCGGTGTTGGTAAAGGCAGAGACAGCGAGGTAGCCACCTTGCCAAAGCGCATCAACGGGATCGAGGCCAGCAATCAACAAGCGGGGAATAATGATGGCGGCGAGCACTGCTTCAATGGCAATCACGCTGATGAGGACCGTGCGCAGCAATCCCCTCACATCACCCAACCGCATTCCGTGGCCGTCAAGCCCTTCGCGTTCGTGAAGCCTGGAGGGGTCAACATCAACGGCAATCATCTTGCGGGCTGAGAGACCGAGGCGCTTGGAGGCGATTACCGCAAGCAGTGTTGCGAGCGTCATCACGCCGATGCCACCAATCTGCATGGCCAGGAACACAACAGTGTGCCCAAAGGGCGACCAGTGTGTGGCCATGTCCAGGGTCGTAAGCCCCGTGACACAAATCGCCGAGACGGCGGTGAACATTGCATCAGCCAGGTTTGTGGCCTCACCCGACGCCGCGGCCGCTGGGAGCATCAGCAACGTGGTGGTGATGACTGTCAAAATCAAGAACGTGCCAATAGTGAGGGTGGACGCTTGGCCACCGAGGAGCGATTGGGCCCTGAAGAGAATGCCGCGGAGACCGCCGGGCGCAGAGGTTGATGCGCCCCGCGAAACAGATCGAGATCGACGAGGGATTCTCGATGACTTACGACGTGTGAGAGACGTCAGCCACGACGACACGGAACTGAGCCTTCTTCCTTATCTGAATCTCAGACAGCGCTCGCCATGGTACTCCTCCTTAGGGCCTTGTACGCTACTGAGTTATGACTGACCTCTTTGACGTGCTCGCTGACGAAACCCGCCGCGACATTGTGACTCTTCTCCATCGCGCCAGTAGTGATGACAAGGAGATGAGTGTGGGGGAGCTGGTGGATGCGCTGGGGATTACCCAGCCGACAGTGTCGAAGCATTTGAAGGTGCTGCGTGAGGCAGGTCTTGTGCGGGTGAGGGAAGACGGACAGCACCGTTTCTACCGACTCGACAAGACGCCTCTGGTGTCATTAAACGAATGGCTTGCAGGATTCACTGGTGCCGCCTCCACCACCACGGCAGAGCCCTTCCTTGACCTCACCGTTCTTGGCCGCGCGGCCGGGGGACTCCTCAGTGATGGCATCGAGCGCGCCCGGAGCCTGATCTCCGGCCTAAGAAAATAATCCCTTTACACACTTCCGCGCTGCCCCTAGGGTTGCTCAGGTAACAATCACCACACCAGCCACCTAGGCCCCAGCACAAGCGAGAGAACCATGTCCTCCCCTCTGTCCCCGATGCGCTTTCTCACGGTCAACGAGGTTGCCGAGATGATGAGGGTCTCCACCATGACCGTCTACCGGATGGTGCACTCGGGCGAGGTGCCAGCAATTCGTTTTGGCCGCTCGTTTCGTATCCCCGAGTCGGCAGTGGCCCAGTGGACGTATACCTCTGGTCCTGGTGAGAATCTGAACCAGGTGGGGTAGGGCTCCAAGCCTGCGCTAGACTCCACAGGTTGTCTAAATCGAGACACAGTTCTTAGAACCCCCGTCTAAAGGAAACTTAATGGGCTCCGTTATCAAAAAGCGCCGCAAGCGTATGGCGAAGAAGAAGCACCGCAAGTTGCTTCGTAAGACTCGCCACCAGCGTCGCAACAAGAAGTAGACGCTTCGAGTTAGAGCGCTGGCCCCTGCACTGCAGTGGTCAGCGCTTTTCTCTGCCCTTTTTGGTTCTCGACTTCTCGTGACGACTTGTCCCCTCGGGCCAGACGATCGGCCAGCCACGCTTTGTGGCAAGGGCAAGTAAACCTGGGTCTGGGTTGACGGCAACAGGATTGCCTACCAACTCCAGCAACGGGACATCAGCCACCGAGTCCGAGTAGGCGTAGCACGCAGCGAGATCGGCGCCCAGCGACGCTGCAAGTTTCTTCGCGGCCTCGGCCTTAATCGGCCCGTGCACGAGCTCACCCTCGATTTCTCCGGTGAAGCGACCGTCGTGAATTTCCAAGGTCGTTCCGAGCGCTCCGCTGAGGCGAAGGTCCCGGGCAATGATGTTTGCCAGCACATCGGGACTCGCGGTGAGGAGCCACACTTGGCGGCCTGAGTCCATATGGTTCCGAAGTGTGGCAAGGACATCGGGGAAGACTTTTGGCGCAATGGAGCGGCGCCACGCACTCTCGCCGACTTGAGTAAAGTCGGCCAACGAGTGGCCGGCGGCGAGCGCCTGCGCCCGCTCTCTGGCGGACTTGACCCTCTTGGTGGTCTCTCCTTGCTTGATGAAGGAGCGTTGCTGGAAGAGCGCTGGAATGACGTGGTGCCACTTGATGAATCCTGATTTCCAGGCCTCGATGGCAAACATATAGATGCTGGCTCCGCGCACCAGGGTGTTATCCACATCAACAAAGACCACTTCGGGGGAGCCCGAACTCTTCTTCGATTTCGACGTCACTGTCCTCATCTGAAGTTCAGCATAGGGTGAGACTGTGCAGAGCATCACAGTCCGACTCATTGGTAAGCCCGGCTGCCACCTCTGCGACGAGGCAGATCTTGTTGTGGTGGGTGTTGTGCAGAAGTTTTCCAACGTGGCCCTGGAACACCGTAATCTCTTCGAGACGCCCGAGTGGGAGAGCGAGTATTCGGAGAAGATTCCTGTGATTCAGATTGATGATCAGGAGTTCGCCTACTGGCGAGTCGATGCCTCGGCGCTTGCCGAAGCACTGCTCTCACGCGGAGGTCTTCCGCACGCCAGCGAATCAGAGTAGAAAAGAAGCCATGTCCTCCACGAGAACCCCCGACCCCAACCCCGGCTGGCTCTCTGACGATGAGCTCACAGAGATTCGCTCTCGTTTGCCACTGCTCTATGTCGAGGCTGTCCCTGTTCGACTTGATGGGATGGGCCAGGTCACCGAGGTCGGTTTGTTGCTGCGCGTCTCCGCGGAGGGCTCGATTGCCAGGGCGTTGGTGGCAGGTCGGGTGATGTTTGGTGAGAGCGTTCGTGACGCCCTGTTCCGCCACCTCGAAAAGGACCTAGGCCCGATGGCCTTCCCACAATTGCCCTCCTCTATGCAGCCAGCTCACGTGGCGGAATACTTCCCCTTCCCTGGAGCAAAGTACGTCGACACCAGACAGCACGCTGTCTCACTCGTCTATGTGGTTCCGGTTACGGGAACGTGCGAACCACGTCAGGACGCTCTCGACATGGCCTGGATGACACCCGAAGAAGTCACATCTGACGAGGTTTTGCGCGAACTAGAGGGCGGACGGGGCGCTCTGCTCAAGGCTGCGCTCGCGAGCGTGGGGGCTCTGCCCTAAAGAGTCAGCCGCGGGGCAAAGCCCAGCTCGGTGCGAGCCGACTCATGCGGTGATGCCGCCACCACCAGAAGAAGCGAAACCCGACATAGAACGCTGGGCTCGAAAGCCCCGCATCCCACTCGAGCCTGTCGATCAAGATCGTGCGGCCGGGGCTGCTCGACTCGAGCGTCATCGTGTGGTGGAACTGACGCATCACGCCAAGAGCACCGCTAAGCCCTCGACCGTTGTCGACAAATACCGAACGCTCTGAATCACTCGAGCTCGTCGGGTTGATTTCTTGAGTGCCCAGGGGGATCAGCCCAAACGCCCGTGCGCTCACGACATAGCTTGTGCCGCTCTCAAACTTTTCGGGGAAGGCTGCGGGGGTGGCAGGGGCGAAGCGCAGGAACGGTGTCGAGACACTCTGGAAGACCTCTGGACTATGGAGCGCTGCAAATGCATCGGAGACAGTGCAGGAGAGTTTGACTCGGCGCGTAAAGCTCATCACGGTAGGTAGTCTCTCCTACCCGGGTGACTATCAGCCGATAAGCCTAGGCTTGGGCTATGAAAGCTTTATTGAATGATGTTGTGGTCGCCGAGGTCGCCGAAGACCAGCTGGTGAAAATCGAAGGCAATTGGTACTTCCCGCCCTCGGCCCTGAAGGATGAGTTCTTCACCAAGAGCCCCACGCCCTACGTCTGCCCGTGGAAGGGTGAGTGCCAGTACTTCACCCTCACGGTCGATGGCCAGGCATTTCCCGATCGCGCGTGGTCTTATCCGAATCTTCGCCCAGGCGCTGTTGAGCGGGTCGGCACAGACTTCGCTAACTACGTCGCGTTCTGGAAAGAGGTCACGGTCGAGGCATAAGTCCTCTCCGTCCACACGATGAGATAAGTCGGGTTGAACCGCCTCTCACACTTGGCGCACGACATGGGCCTGGATGGTCTTCTAAACCGAATGATTTCGTGCCCACTGGGGCACACGCCCCGCCACTTAGCATGCTCCGTTGCGGCTGGGGAGGTGTGGGTGCGCTGTCCCCGGTAGCCAATAGAGCGGGCGATTCGTAACCACTTGTCACCGTGGGCCACTCGAACCCCCGCCAGAGCGTGGGCAATTTCGTGCAGCAGAACCTGTTCGGATTCGTCCTCGGATCCCGCTTCGCTGAGATACCGGGAGAGGGTGATGCGTCTATAGCGATGACTGCACTGGCCAAAGCGAGTCTTGGCGTTGTCCCAGGAGAACGACCAGTCATGCAGTGAATGCTCAGCGAGCAACGCGGTTGCCCGCTTCTCAACCCAGTCTTTGGATGCCACCTTCGAAGGGTAACCAACATGACTGAGATGCCGGGGAATTCATTCACACGGTGGTTTCGGGGCCAAAGTCAAGCAGGGGTGGACAAATCGTTATCAAACCGTATACACTAGAGGTTTGCTTCCTTGACTTCTCCTGCCCTCAAATTGTGGTCGGTCGGAGAGCCCCGAGAATAGTGGCGGGGTGAACTCTTTGAGCTGAGTTCTAGCGGAAGCTTCCCCCATGTTCGGTCACTCATATTGAGGCTCTCTTTCGAGCCCTGGAGGTAATTGCTCTTGGCTGCTGCGCGTTCCGCATCTACTACACCCGCCAAGAACGGTCGAGTCGCTCAGCGTCTCTCGTTCGCCAAAATCTCTGACACCCTCGAGGTTCCGGATCTGCTTGCACTGCAGACCGAGAGCTTTGAGTGGCTTGTTGGTTCTCCTGCGTGGAAGAAGCGCATTGCCGCGGCTAAGGCCGAAGGCAATCCCGTTGTCTCCACGAAGAGTGGCCTCGAGGAAATCTTTGAAGAGATTTCCCCCATTGAGGACTCGTCCGAGACCATGCAGCTCTCGTTCACGAACCCTTACCTCGAAGACGAGAAGTACTCCATCGACGAGTGCAAGGAACGCGGCAAGACCTACGCAGCTCCTCTCTATGTAGAGGCCGAGTTCATGAATCACCAGACCGGTGAAATCAAGACCCAGACAGTGTTCATGGGCGACTTCCCTTTGATGACCGAAAAGGGAACCTTCATCATCAACGGCACCGAGCGTGTCGTTGTGTCTCAGCTGGTGCGTAGCCCGGGCGTCTATTTCGAGTCCGCCCTCGACAAGCTCAGCGACAAGGAAATCCACTCCGTGCGCGTTATTCCAAGCCGCGGAGCATGGTTGGAGTTTGAGGTCGACAAGCGCGACCAGGTCGGCGTTCGTATCGACCGCAAGCGTAAGCAGTCCGTCACTGTGTTCCTGAAGGCCCTTGGCCTCACCAGCGAAGAAATTGCGAAGCACTTCGCTGGTTTCCCCTCTGTTCTCGAAGCCTTGGAGAAGGACACCATCCTCACCAAGGAAGAGGCGCTGAAGGACATCTACCGCAAGCTGCGTCCCGGCGAGCAGGTTGCCGCTGAGGCAGCTCGTTTGCTGATCGACAACTTCTACTTCAACCCCAAGCGTTATGACCTCGCGAAGGTTGGTCGTTACAAGATCAACCGCAAGCTCGGCCTTGAGCTTTCTTTGGACACGTCTGTGCTGACGGTGGACGACATCGTTGCGACCATCAAGTACTTGGTCGCTCTGCACGAGGGTCACGCCACGATTGCCGGCACCCGTGCGGGCAAGAAGGTGGACATTCGCCTCGATGTCGATGACATCGACCACTTCGGTAACCGTCGTATTCGTGCCGTGGGAGAGCTGATTCAAAACCAGGTTCGTACTGGTCTCTCCCGTATGGAGCGCGTGGTTCGCGAGCGCATGACAACTCAGGACATTGAGGCCATCACGCCTCAGACTCTGATCAACGTGCGCCCCGTGGTCGCTGCGATCAAGGAGTTCTTTGGCACCAGCCAGCTCTCGCAGTTCATGGACCAGAACAACCCGCTCTCTGGCCTTACCCACAAGCGTCGCCTTTCGGCACTGGGCCCCGGTGGTCTTAGCCGTGAGCGCGCTGGTGTTGAGGTTCGTGACGTTCACCCCTCGCACTACGGCCGTATGTGCCCGATTGAAACTCCTGAAGGCCCGAACATTGGTCTGATTGGTTCTTTGGCATCCTTTGCTCGCATCAACGCGTTTGGATTCATCGAGACTCCTTACCGCCGCGTGGTCAAGGCCAAGGTGTCTGAGAACATTGACTACTTGACCGCGAGCGACGAGGACGAGTTCGTTGTTGCTCAGGCGGGTACTCCGCTGAATGCCGATGGCACCTTCGCCGAGGACAAGATCCTCGTGCGTAAGAAGGGTGGAGAGGTCGAGCTGGTCGCACCGGAAGCGGTCGACTACGTCGATGTGTCCCCCCGCCAGATGGTCTCCGTTGCCACCTCGCTGATTCCGTTCCTCGAGCACGACGATGCTAACCGCGCTCTGATGGGCGCGAACATGCAGCGTCAGGCTGTTCCGCTGTTGCGTTCCGAGTCCCCACTGGTGGGAACCGGTATGGAGTCATTCGCTGCTGTTGACGCTGGTGACGTGATTGTTGCTGAGGCGCCCGGTGTTGTCACCGAGGTCTCTGCTGACCACGCAGTGGTCAAGCAGGACAAGGGCGGCACGAAGACCTACTACCTGCGCAAGTTTGACCGCTCTAACCAGGGCACAAACTTCAATCACCAGATTCGCGTGAGTGTCGGCGACAAGCTCGACCTCGGGCAGGTCATCGCTGATGGCCCCGCCACCGAAAATGGTGAACTGGCTCTGGGTAAGAACCTTCTCGTGGCATTCATGTCATGGGAGGGCTACAACTTCGAA
Organism: Pontimonas sp.; assembly: GCA_044237205.1. GTDB lineage: Bacteria > Actinomycetota > Actinomycetes > Actinomycetales > Microbacteriaceae > Pontimonas. The sequence goes on from JBIIFP010000029.1 coordinate 15,935, forward strand.
GACGCAATCATCCTGTCCCAGAACTTGGTCAAGGACGACACTCTTTCCTCGATTCACATCGAGGAGTATGACGTGGACGCCCGCGACACCAAGCTGGGTAAGGAAGAGATCACTCGCGACCTGCCAAATGTTGGCCCCGAGCTCTTGGCTAACCTGGATGAGCGAGGCATTATTCGCATCGGTGCTGAGGTTCGCCCAGGCGACATCCTCGTC
>JBIIFP010000076.1:0-4416 GCA_044237205.1 Pontimonas sp.
AGCCTCACTGGCCACGCTCACGCCCGGGCTCTACACAGGTCTTGCATCCGCGCTCGTGAACTACCTAGAGGGCGTTTAATCGTTCCCGGTGCCGGGGCTGTCGAGTTGGCCCTCCGGGGTGGCGTTAGGGCTTACGGCCAAAACCAACATGGCGATGCCGATAATGACGACCACAAAAACTAGCCCAGCAAGAACAATCGCAACCAGAGGATCCCGGGTAACCAGCAACACGATGAGTCCACCAAAGAGCGCCATGACACCAGAGAGCATCACATACTCTGCAGGGCGTAAACGGTCTCGTCTACTCGGCTGATTCATCGCTGCTATCCCTCTCGTGCTGGGTCTTTCTGGGCCCACCGGGCGGTGAAACCAGCGATTGCCAGGTAGACGCCCATGATTATTGCCCACGCGCCCACAAACCCAACAACGGCAACACTATCTGCCGACTGGGTGAGAACTACGAGAGCGAGCAGTGCCGTCATCGCCCCCTGGACAATCCAGTCCTGTCGAAGCGCGCTACCAGCAGGGAGTCGCCATCCCGAAAACAGCTCAGCCCCACCAACGAGCAGCGACCACAACACAATTACCCAGAGAAGAAAAAGAGTGCCAGTCGTTGACAGCCCAACAGCCAGTGCGCCAACGACGAGTGACACTAACGACTGCCAGATGTGGAGACCGCGCGCTCCTGTTGAGGACTCAAGACCGACAGCTAAAACCCCCAGTGTCACACTCGACACCAGAGCCATCACGCCGAAAGAGATCAGCCCAAATTGCGCGGTATGACCCGCAGTAAAGGCAATGGAAAGGCCCACGACAAGAAGTGTGATGGACCTCACGAACGACACAACGTGGTAGCCCACTACCCAGGATGTTCCTTGGCCCCGCACGCGATCCGCCACGACTCCAGCGTAATGCGGGTTCACCCCTGCAACGTCACTAGAGCTTTGGCATATCGGCGAAGCGCGAGTAATGACCCTGGAAACCGACAACAACCGTGTCGGTGGGTCCATTTCTGTGCTTGGCGACGATCAAGTCAGCTTCGCCAGCGCGGGGGTTGTCCCTCTCATAGGCGCTTTCGCGGTGGAGAAGAATCACGAGGTCGGCGTCTTGCTCAAGAGATCCAGATTCGCGCAAGTCGCTCAATTGAGGCTTGCGGTCGGCGCGCTGCTCAGGACCACGGTTAAGCTGCGAGAGCGCTACGACAGGAACCTGCAACTCCTTGGCAAGCAGCTTCAAGGCCCGGGAAAACTCACTGACTTCCTGTTGACGGGATTCGACACGCTTTCCCGAGGTCATCAACTGCAGGTAGTCGATCACGATCAATTGCAGGCCAATGCGCTGCTTCAGGCGGCGGCACTTTGCACGAATCTCCACCAAAGTCATGTTGGGACTGTCATCGATATAGAGAGGCGCTGATTCAATTCGACCACGTGTGGAGGCGATCGTCGTCCAGTCCTTGGCTTCAATTTGACCCTTGCGCATCTTCTGCAACGGAATAGAGGTCTCTGCGGAAAGTAGCCTCATCGCGATTTCGCCTTTGCCCATTTCGAGGGAGAAAACGATCGTGGGGAGCTTGTTCTTGATCGCTGCTGAGCGAGCCAAATCCAGTGCCAGCGTCGACTTACCCAGCGCAGGTCGGGCCGCAATGAGCACTAGTTGACCTTTGTGGAGACCGTTGGTCAGCGCATCAAGCTCCTGGAAGCCGGTGGGAACACCGACCATTTGTCCGTCCTGGCTGCGAGCTGCCTCAATTTCGTCCACCGCGACAGTCACGGCTTCAGTCAGCTGCACATAGTCCTCGGCCTCAACACCACCGGCGACCTGATAAATCTCCGTCTGGGCAGAGTTGACCAAATCGGTCACTTCGCCCTCACTGGCGTAGCCCATGTTGGCAATCCGGGTCCCCGCGTCGACAAGGCGGCGCAGCACCGCCTTGTCGGCAACGATGCTTGCGTAGTGACCGGCACTGGCAGCCGTCGGCACAACAGAGACGATGGTGTGCAGGTAATCCACCCCACCGGCCCTGGAGAGCAAACCGGTCTTGGTCAGTTCTTCACTCACGGTGATGACGTCAGTGGGCTCACCGTGCGAGTAGAGGTTCAAGACCGCGTCAAAGATGATCTCGTGCTTGGGGAGGTAGAAGTCTCTCCCGCGAAGAACTTCAATCACGTCGGCAACAGCGTCTTTGCTCAGCAGCATTCCTCCGAGGGTGCTCTGCTCTGCAAGCACATCGTGAGGAGGTGTGCGATCGCCGCCATACGTGCGCTCTGTGGGTGAGTCGGGGACGAGTCCTAGCTGAGCTATCGACATGCTGACCTCCCTCTCGTGCACCCAGGCAGGGCCAGAAGCCCTGCATCCACATCTAGGTCTATCAACAACGACCGACACTTGATGTGGACTGCGGGCCCTCTCGGGCCCCTCGTCAAAATCTTTCCCCCACACTAGGGAGCGCTCGGGGTGCCCACAAAAAGCCCTGTGGATAACCCTGTGGGAAAAACAGGAGAAACGCCGAGACGGGTGTGGATAGCCTGGGGAGAATTCCCTCATCAGATTGCCAATTTATCTCTAAAAATAGCTTTTTATCACACCTGAAACTCTACATGGTCCGCTCCCTAAATCTGTATAAAGTGCCACTTTAGAGTTAGGCCCTTCTGGACCAGTTGTGTGGAGAGAGCGGGGGAAAACGAACGGGGCTCCCCCTGAGGGGAACCCCGTTCGACGGAAAAGAAAGTTCTACTTTTCCGCGACTACCTGAAGTGTGACACGTGCCGAAACGCCATCGTGAATCGCGATGACTACCTCAGCATTGCCCACAGACTTGATGGCGGCAGGAATCTCGATAGCGCGCTTGTCCACGCCAGCAATCCCCGCTGCTTCAATAGCTGCCACGATGTCCGAGCGAGTTACGGAGCCAAAGAGCCTTCCACCGCCACCAGCACGAACCGCGATGCGAATAGGTGCCTTCTCAAGCTTCGACTTGAGAGCATCTGCCTCTTCGCGGCTTGCGAGCACTTTGGACTCGCGAGCCTTCTTGATCTGGTCGACCTGCTTCTGGCCGCCGTTGCTCCACGCAACCGCGAAACCCTGCGGGATCAGGAAGTTACGAGCGTAACCATTCTTGACCTCGACGACATCGCCAGCGGTGCCCAGTCCCTGGACCTCGTTAGTAAGAATCAGTTTTGCCATGGTCCCGGCCCCTATCGTCCCGCGCCGGCGTAGGGCAACAGGGCCATTTCGCGCGCGTTCTTGATTGCTTTGGCCAGAAGTCGCTGTTCCTGAACAGAGACTCCGGTGATACGGCGAGAGCGGATCTTCCCGCGCTCGGAAATGAAACGACGAAGCGTCGAAACATCCTTGTAGTCAATGACGCCGACGGTAATTGCCTTGACGGGTGCCTGAGGCTTCCCGCCCTTGACGGTCCTCGGCTTGCGGCGGTCGCCGCTGGATTTTCCTGCCATGATGTGATCTTTCTTTTGGGCGGCAACGCTCACGCGCGCCGCGAACTGAAGGTCTAGAAGGGGGCGTCCTCGATGGGCGCAGCGTCCGCAGGAGCTGCGTTAGCCCAGGGGTCCTGCACAGCGCCGCCAGCAGCTGGGGCGCTCCACGAGTCCTCCATCGCGCCGGCGGTCTTAGCTCCGCCTGCTTGACGCTGAACCTGTGCGGTCGCGTAACGGAGGCTGGGGCCAATCTCGTCGACCTCGAGCTCAATAGAAGTGCGCTTTTCGCCTTCTTTGGTCTCATAGGAACGTTGACGCAAGCGGCCAGTTGCCACCACGCGAGCACCCTTAGTCAACGAGGAGGCTACGTGCTCAGCGAATTCACGCCACACGCTTGCCCTCATGAACAAAGGTTCGCCGTCTTTCCATTCGCCTGACTGGCGGTCAAGTGCCCGCGGAGTCGACGCAATGGTGAAGTTGGCGACAGCCACACCGTTCTGGGTGTAGCGAAGCTCAGGGTCCGCGGTGAGGTTTCCCACCACAGTGATGATTGTTTCGCCAGCCATGGTCTACTCGGCTTTACGACGCTTGCTGCCACCAGACAGCGAGACTTTTTGCGCAATGGGCGCTTCCTCGGGGGCTCCGAGACGAACAACTGCTTCGTCCTGGCGGAGCACCTTGGTGCGCATTACGGCCTCACTCAGGCGCAACTGGCGGTCAAGTTCCGCAGTTGCCGCGGGTGATGCGTTGAAGTTGACGACGGCGTAGATGCCTTCAGTCTTCTTCTTGATTTCGTAGGCCAACCGGCGCTTACCCCAGATGTCGACGTTATCGATCGAGCCACCGTCTTGACGGATAACTTCGAGAAACGCCTCGAGACTGGGGGCTACAGTTCGCTCTTCGAGCTCTGGGTCAAGAATGACCATTAGTTCGTAGTTGTGCACGGTTACCCCACCTCCTTCGGACTAATCGGTTACAG
>JBIIFP010000077.1:0-4391 GCA_044237205.1 Pontimonas sp.
ACAGTTATCCCATCTCTACGAAGTCGAGTACTGACTCAAGACGCCCTGGAAGGCCGCCTGGAATTCGGTCTCCTCATCGTTGCTCAGAGTGCGGAAAACGTGAGCCTTGGAGAGGGTCTCTGCATCCGGGAATATCAATTTGTTCTCGGCAAGAGCCGGGTCAATCTTGATGGCTTCGTCGTAAGCACCCTCGACAGGGGTGATGTAGTTCACCCACGCAGCTACTTCTGCCGCGACGGCAGGATCGTAGTAATAGTTCATCAGGGCTTCTGCTTGTGCTTTGCGAGGCGATTCAATCGGGATCATCATGGAGTCGTTCCACAAGGTCACCCCGGAGTCAGGGAATCCGAACTTGAACTTCTCGGTGTCGCCTTCGAGGTTGATTCCTGTGATGTCACCCGACCAGCCGATTACGGCAAGAGCCACTTCGTCTTGGAGGTCGTTCTTGTAGGCGTTGCCCTTCACGTTCGCGATGTGGCCGTCCACCACCTTCTGCGAGAACAGATCAAGCGCGTTGTAGAATTGGTCTGCTGTGAACTTGGTGATATCTGTTCCCTGGCTCAACATGATGACGCCCATCGTGTCTCGCATTTCAGAGAGAACCACGACACGACCCTTGAGCTCCGGCTTCCAGAGATCTTCGACCGTGCGAAGGTCACCAGTCAACTCTGAATTCCATCCGAGGCCAGCAAAACCAGCCTGCCACGGCAGCGTGTACTTACGACCCGGGTCGAAGTCTGGGTTTTGCAAACCAGCACTCAGGTTGGCTTTGTTGGGGATGTTTGCCTCGTCAAAAGGAAGGGCATAGCCCAACTGGACCCACCGCGCGCACATCCACTCCGTGGGGGTGACAATGTCGGCCTTGATGTAACGACCGAGTTGAAGCTCTTCGCGAACGCTTCCGTACCAGGTGTTATTGTCATCGATCACGTTTTTGTAATCGACTTCGATACCGTTCTGCTCGGTGAAGCGATCCAGGGTCGGGTAGTTGCCTTCGTCGTCCTGGTCGAGGTAGAGATCCCAGTTCATCCACACAAGACGGTCGGATGGCGCACACCCTGCCAAGGCAGCGGTTGATGTTCCAGCAGCAGTCCACAGGGCTGCAGTGACTGCGGCCCCACCGGTTCCGCCAAGGAATCCTCTGCGGGATACTTTCGAACCTTTGGCAGCTCTGATGAGGCTGCGGACCATGGGGTCTTCGGGTAACGGGCGATTCATCATCGAAACTCCTTTGTTATCGTTCTGGGGTACCGCTTAGTTCTTGATAATAGACCTCCCGCCCCGCGCAGTGCTAACCCGAGACGTTACAGTCCTGTAAATCTCTGGCTATGCGCCAATGAAGGACATCACGTGCTTGATGCGCGTGTAGTCCTCAAAGCCGTATTGCGAGAGATCTTTTCCGTAGCCCGAGTGCTTGAAGCCACCATGGGGCATTTCAGCAACGAGCGGGATGTGGCAGTTGATCCACACCGCACCAAAGTCGAGGCCCTTCGCAAAGCGCATCGCGCGTCCGTGGTCTCTGGTCCACACACTCGAGGACAGACCATAGAGCACATCATTGGCCATCTGGAGGGCTTCTTTTTCTTCGGTGAAAGGCTGGATCGTAATGACGGGTCCGAAGATTTCGTTCTGGATGGCGTCATCCTTTTGCTTCAAACCAGTCACCACGGTGGGCTCAATGAAGTAGCCGGTGGCACCCTGGCGAACACCGCCCATTTCAATGTTGGCGTTCGTGGGGAGAGCGCCAATCATGCTCATGACTCGGTCCATTTGGTTTGCGCTGTTAACCGGGCCATAGAAAGCATCCGGGTCGCTGGGCATACCGGTCTTGACGTTCTCCTTGACCCACTTGGTGAGCACAGCGACGAACTCGTCGTGGACGTTCTTGTGAACCAGCACTCTGGTCGCTGCGGTGCAGTCCTGGCCAGCATTGAAGAAGCCGGCAATTCCGATGCCCTCAGCTGCAAGTTCGAGATCGGCGTCATCGAAGACGATAACGGGTGCTTTACCGCCAAGCTCGAGGTGGACGCGCTTGAGGTCGCTGGAGGCAGCCTTAGCAACCTCCATGCCCGCGCGCACCGAGCCGGTGATCGAGACCATCTGAGGAATCTTGTGGTCAATCATGGCCGCACCACTGGTGCGGTCGCCGGTGATGACGTTGACAACACCGGGTGGCAAGTGGAGTGAGCAGATTTCCGCGAGCAAGAGGGTGCTCTGCGGAGTGGTGTCAGAGGGCTTCAGCACTGTGGTGTTACCAGCGGCAACCGCAGGAGCAAACTTCCAGACCGCCATGTTCAGTGGGTAGTTCCAGGGGGTGACCTGACCAATAACACCAATCGGCTCTCGCCTGATCATCGAGGTGTGGTCCTTCATGTATTCACCAGCCGCGCGGCCCTCAAGGTTTCTTGCGGCACCTGCGAAGAATCGAATCTGATCAACGCTGACGAGGATCTCGTTCTCCACGAGCGAGCCTCGAGGCTTACCCGTGTCCTGCGACTCTAGGTCGGCGAACTCTTCAGCGCGCTTCTCCATCTCATCCGCAATACGGAATAGAGCGAGCTGGCGCTCGGAGGGCGTGGTTTCTTTCCACGACTCAAATGCGGTGGCTGCTGCTTGGTAGGCGCCATCGACATCAGCCTGGTTGGAGATCGGAGAGTGGGCGTAGACCTTCTCCGTGGCGGGGTCGACGAGTTCTAAGGCGTCCTTGCCCTTGGAGTCGACCAAGGAACCGTTGACAAAGTTTTTCAAAGTGCGAGTAGTCATGCCCATAACCTAACGCAGACGCAGCCCGCAGGTCTAGCCGGAAAAATAGTGTGCTTTTCGTTGCGATTTTCCCAATTAGTGAGTTTTTCGATTGCAAAATAGCAAAAATAGTGCGAATATCACACTATGCCTCGCGCAGAACTGACTCAACGGGTCGCAATCGACGACGCAGCAAAACAAATTATTAGCTTGCTGCAGCGGGATGGTCGCATGTCCTATGCCGAAGTTGGCAAGCGAGTCGGTCTCAGTGAGGCAGCTGTGAGGCAGCGTGTGAGCAAGCTCACCGATGCGGGCGTGATGCAAATTGTCGCGGTGACAGACCCCAGCCAGCTGGGGTTCTATCGCCAGGCGATGATCGGCATCCGGGTGACCGGCGATGCGAGATCGGTCGCTGAGGCAATCAAGAAAATCGACCAGGTCGACTACTTGGTTCTCACCACGGGCCGCTTCGACATGCTCGCTGAAATCGTCTGTGTCGACGACAACGAGTTGCGCGAAGTCCTTCACGGCTCCATCCGCACCACACCCGGTGTGGTCGACACAGAAACATTCACCTATCTATCACTAGAAAAAGAACACTATGACTGGGGAGCACGATGACGATCATCGATAAATTACTGAAGACCGCAAAGAGCCAACACCACGTGGCAAAGACGCCACCGCTGACTAAGCGCCGCGGCAAGAAGACTGAAACCTTGCAAGACAAGGCCCGCGATCACCTGTGGATGCACTTCACCAGGCAGGGCCCGCTCTCCGCCGGTGCCGAGGTGCCCATCATTGTGAAGGGCTCCGGACACCACATTTGGGACGACAAAGGCAAGAAGTATTTTGATGGCCTCTCCGGCCTCTTCGTGGTGAATGCAGGACACGGCCGCAAGCGTCTCGCCGAAGTGGCTGCCAAGCAGGCTGAAGAACTCGCGTTCTTCCCGCTGTGGTCATACGCTCATCCCTCCGCTATCGAGCTTGCCGACAAACTTGCCGACTACGCGCCGGGTGATCTGAACAAGGTGTTCTTCACCACCGGCGGTGGTGAAGCTGTTGAGAGCGCCTTCAAGTTGGCGAAGCAGTACTGGAAACTCATGGGCAAGCCCATGAAGCACAAGGTGATTTCGCGCAACATCGCCTACCACGGCACCCCTCAGGGCGCCCTGGCGATTACCGGAATCCCCGCGATGAAGGCCATGTTTGAGCCCCTCACCCCGGGTGGGTTCCGGGTGCCAAACACCAACTACTACCGCGCCGAGGAAATGGGTTTCCCCGGTGGTACCGAGGAAGAGTTTGGTCTCTGGGCCGCCAACCGCATTGAAGAGATGATCGAGTTTGAAGGTCCCGAAACTGTGGCTGCCGTCTTCTTGGAGCCAGTCCAAAACTCGGGTGGCTGTTTCCCTCCCCCTCCCGGCTATTTCCAGAGGGTCCGCGAAATCTGCGACAAGCACGATGTGTTGCTGGTTAGCGACGAAGTGATTTGTGCGTTTGGGCGTATCGGAGAAATGTTTGCCTGTACGGCTTTTGACTACGTCCCAGACATCATCACCTGCGCCAAGGGCATGACCAGTGGTTACTCCCCCATCGGGGCGATGATCACTAGCGATCGGCTGTTCGAGCCATTCTCGAAGGGCAACACAACC
>JBIIFP010000030.1:0-15513 GCA_044237205.1 Pontimonas sp.
CTTTGGCGCCTGAGACGTGATCGGTAAAGCGCACCGGTTCCTGAATCAACTCAGCCAGACGTGTGGCAACAGGAGCAAGCGAATACCGGGGGTCTGGCGTGCCCTCTGGGCGGCCCAAGTGGCTTGCCACAACAATCTTCGCTCCAGTGGCCCTCAGGACATCGAGGGTGGGAAGAAAAGCACGAATGCGGCCGTCATCGGTGATGACGCCGTCTGTGATGGGGACGTTGGCGTCGACGCGAAGAAATACGACCTGACCGGCCAGGTCAGGCGCTGTGGCAAGCGTGCGAAGACTCAAGGACTACAGCGATTTTGCCATGAACGCGGAGAGGTCAACCAAACGGTTGGAGTAGCCCCACTCGTTGTCATACCAGGCGCTCATCTTAACCTGGTTACCCAGCACCCGAATAAGTCCCGCGTCGATGATGGATGAATAGGAATCCCCGACAATGTCACTGGAGACCAAGGGCTCCTCGGAGTATTTGAGGATGCCCGCGAAAACGCCCTTGTCTGCCGCCTTCTTGAATACCGCTTGAACTTCTTCGAGGGTGACATCCCGTGATGCCTCGACCGTCAGGTCGGTGATCGACCCGGTCGGCACCGGCACCCGAAGAGCGAAGCCATCGAGCTTTCCCTTGAGCTCAGGGAGAACCAGCCCGATGGCCTTGGCAGCTCCGGTCGAGGTGGGAACAATGTTGATACCGGCAGCGCGAGCGCGCCGGAGGTCGCTGTGTGGGCCATCCTGAAGGTTCTGGTCAGCGGTATAGGCGTGCACGGTCGTCATCAATCCACGCTCAATTCCAAACTCGTCATTGAAAACCTTGGCCATCGGAGCAAGACAGTTGGTGGTGCAGGAGGCGTTGGAGACGATGTGGTGGGCGTTCGGGTCGTACTTGTCGTGGTTGACACCCATGACAACCGTGAGGTCTTCGCCAGAAGCTGGAGCGGAAATAATGACCTTCTTGGCGCCAGCGGTGATGTGAGCTCGTGCTTTCTCGGCGTCAGTGAAGAAACCAGTCGACTCGATGACGATGTCAACACCGAGAGAAGCCCACGGAAGGTTGCCGGGGTCACGTTCTGCAAAGACAGTGATCTTCTTGCCATCGACAGTGATGAACCCATCACCAGCTGATACTTCCACGGGAAGCCGACCGTTCACCGAGTCGTATTTGAGTAGGTGCGCCAACGCTTTCGGGTCTGTCAGGTCGTTAACCGCGACGATGTTGAGCTCATGCGAACTTGCGAGCGCTGCGCGAAAAAAACTACGGCCAATACGACCGAAACCATTGATGGCAACCGTGACCACGGGGAACCTCTTTCCAAGGTGTGGAGAATTAGGGCCGAAGGACGCTTCGGCCTCACCTTGCGCCCTTACCCTATGAGATTAGCAGGGTCGCAGAGGCGCCAGCGCGGGCCGCTTCGAAACGCTGCGTAACATTCGCCCAGTTGACGATGCTCCAAAAAGCCTTCACATAGTCAGCTTTGACGTTCTGGTAATCAAGGTAGAAGGCGTGCTCCCACATGTCGAGCTGCAAGATCGGGATCGTCCCCTGAGCCGTGTTGCCCTGCTGGTCAAAGAGTTGCTGAATGATGAGGTGCTTGCCCAGCGGGTCCCACGACAGAACGCCCCAGCCGGAGCCCTGAATACCCATGGATGCTGCGGTGAAGTGCGCCTGAAACTTTTCAAACGACCCAAAGAACTCGTTAATGGCCGCGGCGAGCTCGCCCTCTGGCACTCCCCCGGACTTCGGCGCAAGGTTCGTCCAGAAAATTGAGTGGTTGATATGCCCTCCGAGGTGGAAGGCGAGATCCTTCTCGAGGCGGTTGATGTTGGCAAAATTTCCGGTCTCGCGAGCCTCTTCGAGCCCAGCGAGAGCGTTGTTTGCGCCGTCCACATAGGCCTTGTGGTGCTTGGAGTGGTGAAGTTCCATAATCCGAGCACTGATGTGCGGCTCTAGAGCGGCGTAGTCATAGGCCAGATCTGGCAATACGTAGGGAGACATAGCGTCCTTCTTGGGTCGTGTGCGGTGTAATAAGTCTAAATGGCCCGGATGTTAAAGCCCCTCGAGGCCTTCGGGAACACTCTCTAACGTTGCAGGGATGCCGAGGTCCTCGGCCTTCTTGTCGGCCATCGCCAGCAAGCGTCGGATCCGCCCAGCGACAGCGTCTTTAGTGAGAGGCGGGTCTGCGTGGTGGCCAAGCTCATCCAGGCTGGCGTCTCGGAACGAGAGCCGTAACCTGCCAGCGTAGAGAAGATGATCGGGAATGTCCGGCCCCAATATCTCTAACGCTCTTTCCACACGAGCGCACGCGGCGACAGCGGCCTGTGCCGAACGGCGAAGGTTTGCGTCATCAAAGTTCACAAGGCGATTCGCGGTGGCTCTAACTTCTCTGCGCTCTCGAAGCTTTTCCCACTCAGATACGGCGCCCGGGGCGCCCATCGTCGTCAAGAGGTCACTGATCGCATCGCCATCACGAACCATAATGCGGTGGGCCATCCGCACCTCGCGTGCCTTCGACGCGACACCCAAGCGTTGACCGATGCCGACCATCGCCATTGCGGCCTCGGCGCTCGGAGCAACAATCTCGATTGCTGCTGAGCGTCCTGGTTCGCTAATGCTGCCACTGGCGAGAAAGGCGCCCCGCCAGATAGCCGCTAGGTCTGTGACAGGAGAGGTGGTCAGCTTGTTAGGAAGACCGCGCACAGGGCGCTTCTTGGGGTCAAGTAACCCGGTTTGTCGGGCGAGAGTTTCTCCGCCCTGGCGGACACGCACGACATAGACAGGGTGGCTTCTATTACCGGAGGGCTGCATAACAGCGGCGTCCGTGGCCAACCCGAAAAGATCCCGAATGTCGCGGCGAACCCGCTTGGCGGCTTCGAGGTGGTCAAGCTCAACCTCAACCGCAATATTGCCGGAGATAACGTGGAGACCTCCGGCGAATCTCAGGATTGTGGAAAGCTCTGCAATGCGCTGAGTAGTGTGCTCTGGCTTGACTGTGACGAGTTCGTCTTTGACAGAAACCGTGAGCGAGTGCATGACTCCCAATACCTATTCGCGGCCCAAATCCCGATGCTTCAGTGTTACCTGAATATCCGGGTTTTTGCTCAAGTGTGTGAAAAGTGCTTCAGCCATCGCTACCGAGCGATGCCTACCACCGGTACACCCTATCGCAAGCGTCGCGAAGGTTTTGTTCTCGCCCTGGTAGCCCTTCAACACTGTCTCCAGCGTCTTCTCGAAGCTGCCCATAAATTCGGTCGCAAGGGGATGTCCGGTCACATACTGGGAGACTTCGGCGTCCTGACCGGACTGGTGGCGCAACGACTCGTCCCAGTAAGGGTTTGGCAAGAACCTCATATCGGCGACCATGTCTACATCGGAGGGCAACCCGTACTTGTAACCAAAGCTCATCACTGTCAATCGAAGTTTGGCCTCACCGGGCTCGCCATAGACGCTCGCAACGGCGGTCGAGAGCTGGTGGATGTTCATCCCCGTGGTGTCTATCACCAAATCGCTACCCTCACGAATCTCTTGCATCAGGGTGCGCTCCGCGGTGATTCCATCGAGCAGTGTGCCCTCCCCCTGCAGAGGATGGGGCCTGCGAACTTGCTCGAACCGCCTAACCAGCTGCTCGTCGGTGGCGTCGAGGAACATCACCTGCACATGGGAATCCTTGGATAGTTCCACAATCACGTCTCTGGCATCTCCGAAGAGCGTGCCCCCTCGAGAGTCCATGACAGCGGCCACCTTAGGCATTGCGGCCGAGGGGTCCTCAGACAGAGCAACCAGGGGCTTAAGCATCTGGGGTGGAAGATTGTCGACCACATACCAACCGTGATCTTCGAGGGAGTTCGCAGCTGTTGATCTTCCGGCACCCGACATTCCAGTCACGATGAGTACCGCTTTGTCGCCAGGGGCAGCAGGAGCCATCATGTCCTCGTGGGTTCGGATGCCTCTATCGTACTGCCGCCTCGCCGACATTCCTGAAGTGATTGATGATGGTCTCGGCAACACGAGGACCAACACCTTCGGCCTCGAGGAGCTCCTCGTGGGTCGCCTTCTTGACACGAGCGAGTGAACCGAAGTGCCTTAGAAGATTCTTGAGCGTTGTCGGACCAACGCCCTCAATGGCGGAAAGTTCTGAACCAAGCACTCGTGAGCGTGTGCTGCGTTGATAGCGAAGCGCCACACGGTGAGCTTCATCTCGGACACGCTGGAGAAGAAACATTCCATCACTCGTGCGCGGCAGAATTATCGGATAACTAGCCGATGGAGTCCACACTTCTTCTAGTTTCTTCGCCAATCCGCAGACGGGGATATCGATACCCGCAGCATCGAGCGCACGTTTAGCAGCATTGACTTGTGGAAGCCCTCCATCGATGACGAGCAAACCCGGCGGGTAAGCGAAACCCTTGCGCTCAGGTTCCCCTTCTGCAAGATCTGCGGTTAGCCGGGCTAGGCGTCTGGACACCACCTGTGCGATGGCCTCGGTGTCATCGCGAACGTCGGTAATCGCAAACTTTCGGTAGTGCTCCCGCCGGGGGATGCCATCCTCGAAGACGACCATGGAGGCCACCGGGTTGTCTCCTCCGAGGTGCGAGACGTCGAAACACTCGATGCGCAGGGGTGCCTCGGGCAGCCCCAGGGCGCTTTGAATCTCCGCCAGCGCACGCGAGCGGACCTGAGGGTCGGTGGTCTTCTGGCTGACATAGCTCTGCAGTGTGTGCTCTGCGTTAATCGTGACAGTTCGTTGAAGTTCGGCGAGCTCCCCCCGTTTGGCTAAGCGAAGCCCGACTTTGCCGGTGAGGCCAGCTTCAATACGGAGTGTGGTGAGTTGTTCCTCCCATTCAGTTGCCAGAGCCGGGAGGCTCGGGACAACCACAACGCGGGGCGGCGGGGCGTCCTCGAAGCCGTCCCGGAGGATGAGTTCGACCAAGTTCTCCTCAAGCGCGCCCTCGAGGATGAATCCCTGGGCTGAACGAATTCGACCACCCCGGACCCGAAAAACGTGTGCAGCCGAGACCAGCGCCTCCCCTGCCACCGCGAAGATGTCGGCATCGACGTCCTCGTCCAACACCATGGTGTTCTTCATCAGAATCGTGGAGATTGCATCAACGCGGTCGCGCAGTTTTGCCGCACGTTCAAATTCGAATGCGTCGGCCGCCTGGCGCATCGATTCTTGAAGCTCCCGCACGACTCCGCTGTCGTGACCTTCCATAAATGAAGCCAGAGACAGCGCTAGTGCCTTGTGATCGGGCTGACTCACCCGACCGACACAGGGCGCAGCACACTTGCCAATATCGCCGAGTAAACATGGCCTCCCCGCCCTCTGGGCCTTGTTATAGACGGTGTCAGAGCATGACCGGACAGGGAAGGCCTTCAGGATCGTGGAGAGGGTGTCACGCAACGCGCCGGCGGTGTGAAAGGGCCCGAAATACCGGGCACCCTTAATGCCCTTCTTCCGAGCTAGGAAGACGCGCGGGACGCTCTCTGAGAGAGTGAGAACCAGATACGGGTAGGACTTGTCATCCCTGAACCGGACGTTGAACTCGGGGGAAAACTCTTTGATCCAGAGAAATTCGAGTTGCAGCGCCTGACGTTCGGTGGGCACCAACGTCCAGTCGAGTGCACCGGCTGACTCGACCATCCGCCTGGTCCGCTCATGAAGCTTCCCTGGTTCCTGAAAATAGCTGCTGAGACGAGCGCGCAAATTCTTGGCCTTGCCCACGTAGATGACAGTGCCCCTGGCGTTCATAAACCGGTAGACACCTGGCGATTGTGGGATATCACCGGTTCTGGGTTGCCAGGCATGCCGTGGTGTCATGGCTAGCGGTTCTGCATCAACTCTTTGAGAAAGGCACCTGTGTGGGAGCTCTTGTGACCCGCTACGGACTCTGGGGTTCCTTCCACGACCACAGTGCCTCCCCCCGAGCCGCCTTCGGGCCCGAGATCGATGACCCAGTCTGAAGCGCGAATAACGTCAAGGTTGTGCTCAATAACCACCACGGTGTTGCCTTTGTCGGCAAGGCCCTGCAGCACGTGCAGGAGCTTCTTGACATCGTGGAAGTGCAAACCGGTAGTCGGCTCATCCAACACGTAAATGGTTCGACCCGTCGAGCGGCGTTGCAATTCAGTCGCCAGCTTCACTCTCTGGGCTTCGCCACCGGAGAGCGTGGTGGCCGACTGTCCGAGACGAACATAACCGAGTCCCACGTCCACCAGAGTGTCGAGATAGCGGGCAATGCTACTAATCGGCTCGAAGAATGTCGCAGCCTCCTCAATGGGCATATCAAGGACATCAGCGATGGTCTTGCCTTTGTAGTGAACCTGAAGGGTCTCTCTGTTGTACCGGGCGCCGTGGCAGATTTCACAGTCCACATAAACATCGGGCAAGAAGTTCATTTCGATGGTGATGGTTCCGTCACCCGAGCAGTTCTCGCAGCGACCACCCTTGACGTTGAAGCTGAACCTGCCGGGCTGGTAGCCGCGCATCTTCGACTCGGAGGTCTCGGCAAACAGCGCCCGAATTTTGTCGAACACACCGGTGTAGGTCGCGGGATTGCTCCTTGGCGTACGCCCAATGGGGGCTTGGTCAACGTGCACAATTTTGTCGAGCTGCTCGAGCCCCCGAATACGGGTGTGCTGTCCGGGAACGTGCCTAGCGCCGTTGAGAACATTGGCCAACTGTCGGTAGACAATGTCATTGATCAGCGAGGATTTCCCTGAGCCACTCACGCCTGTCACGGCGACAAACACGCCAAGCGGGATTTCAACGTCGATGTTGGCAAGGTTGTTTGCCCGTGCACCTTCAACGCGGATAACCCTGTCCTTGTCAACGATGCGCTTGTGGCGCTCCTCCACAACGTGGGAGGTTTTGTTGAGATAACCGGCGGTGATCGAGCGTTTCTCTGTATGCAAGGCGGCAAGGGACCCAGAGTGGATGACCTCTCCCCCGTGCTCCCCGGCGCCAGGGCCAATGTCCACAACCCAATCAGCGGTCTCGATGGTTTCCTCGTCATGCTCGACCACAATCAGCGTGTTTCCGAGGTCGCGAAGCTTGACCAGAGTGTCAATAAGGCGCCGGTTGTCCCTCTGGTGCAGACCGATGCTCGGCTCATCAAGGACATAGAGGACGCCGGTGAGGCCCGAACCAATCTGCGTTGCCAGCCGGATACGTTGGGCTTCGCCACCAGACAGTGATCCTGCGGCCCGGGACATGCTGAGATAGTTCAGTCCCACCTCGAGGAGAAACTCTAGGCGTGCCCTAATTTCCCGCAGAATCGGCGCTGCAATGGATTGGTCGCGCTCCCCCAAAGTCAGTGACGTCATGAACTCGTGGGCATCCGAGAGGCTCATAGAGGCAACGTCGGAGATGGATCGCCCACCGACGCGAACCGCGAGAATTTCCGGCTTCAACCGTTGTCCGTCGCAGGTGCCGCATTCGATTTCGCGCAGATAGTCGGAGAAACGCTGCTTGCTCCACTCGCTGTCAGTCTCGTGGTATTTGCGCTCGATGTAGGGAACCACACCCTCGAAGCCACTGGAGTATTTGACGTCTCGACCGTAGCGATTGCGATAACGAACGGTGAGCTCAAAGTTGTTGCCGCGGAGAACGGCGTCCTTGACGCCCTCGGGTAGTTGCGCCCACGGTGTGTCTAGCGAGAAGTCGAGGTCATCGGCGAGGCTCTTCAGCAGATTACGGAAGTAGCCATAGAGCCCCTTACCTGCCTGAGTCCAGGGCCGAATGGCACCTTCGTTAATGCTGAGCTCTTCGTCTCCGATCACCATGGCTGGATCGACGGCCATGGTGAACCCAAGCCCTGAGCACGCCGGACATGCTCCAAAGGGCGAATTGAACGAGAACGTGCGGGGTTCAATTTCCGTCAGAGCTACCGCACAGCCAGTGGGGCAACTGAGTCGTTCGCTAAAAGTCTGCGTGCTGTCGGGTCCATCGTCGTCGACGGCATCAACCATGACTGTGCCATCGGCAAGCTTCAGGGCCGTCTCGAGAGAATCAGTGAGCCTTCCAAGAATCTCAGGGCCCATTACCAACCGGTCAACGACGACCTCGATGTCGTGCTTCTTGGTCTTCTGCAGGGCAGGCGCATCCGAGAGGGAGACAACATCGCCGTCAATACGGGCTCGGGCAAAACCTTGGGAGTTGAGGGAGCGCAGGAGGTCTTGGAACTCGCCTTTCCGGCCAGACACCACTGGCGCGAGGATGTGAAAACGCCAACCCTCGGGTCGGCCCATGATGGTGTCAGCGATGGTTTGGACACTCTGACGGGCAATAGGCAGATCGCAGTTCACACAGTGCGCGATTCCCGTCCGGGCCCAGAGCAGTCGGAGATAATCGTAAATTTCGGTGATGGTACCCACCGTGCTTCGGGGGTTTCGGTTTGTCGACTTCTGATCAATAGACACAGCCGGCGAAAGTCCCTCGATGACGTCGACATCAGGTCGATCTACTTGGCCAAGAAACTGCCTGGCGTAGGCAGATAGAGACTCTACGTAGCGCCGTTGACCCTCCGCGAAGATGGTGTCGAAGGCCAGTGAGGACTTGCCGGACCCAGATAGACCAGTGAAGACGACCAGAGAATCCCTGGGGATAACCAAGTCAACGTTCTTCAGGTTGTGGACTCGCGCCCCCTTGACCGTGAGCACTGAGCTCGACTTGGGTTTCTGAATGGGCACGTCTCTCAGTCTAGGGAATCAGTGCTGAGTGCCCCTGCGCTCTAGCCGGTGGCGTCAACGAGCTGCCGCAACTCTCGCTTGAGCTCAACAACCTCGTCGCGAAGTTTGGCTGCTAGCTCGAACTTGAGTTCTTGGGACGCCTGCATCATCTGGGCGGTGACGGTGGCGATGAGCCCTCCGAGCTCCTCTGCACCACCGCGCAACTCTGCAGGGCGATGGAAACCTTCCCCAGCGGTTCCTGTTGTCTGGCCAATCAGGGCCTCAGTGTCTGCCTGCTCCCTCGCGAGCACAGACGTGATATCCGCAATTTTCTTCCGAAGCGGAGTGGGGTCAATGTTGTTGACCCGGTTGTATTCGACTTGCAGCGCTCGGCGCCGATCTGTTTCAGAGATGGCAAAGGCCATCGACTTAGTGATGGTGGAGGCATACATATGGACTTCACCTGAGACATTGCGAGCTGCTCGACCAATTGTCTGGATGAGCGATGTGGAGGAGCGCAGAAATCCTTCTTTGTCTGCGTCCAATATCGCCACGAGCGAGACCTCAGGCAGATCGAGACCCTCTCTCAGCAGGTTGATGCCCACCAGCACGTCGTAGACACCAGCGCGGAGCTCGGTGAGAAGTTCGACACGTCGCAGGGTGTCAACATCTGAGTGCAAATAGCGCACCTTGACACCGGCCTCATCCAGATAATCGGTTAGGTCCTCAGACATCTTCTTGGTCAGCGTCGTGACGAGGACCCGTTCGTTGCGCTCCACTCGCACACGAATGGACTCGAGGAGATCATCAATCTGGCCCTCCACCGGCTTCACTACGATCTGCGGGTCAATCAAGCCGGTGGGCCGAATAATCTGTTCTACAACTCCATCGGAGACGCCAAGTTCATAGGGTCTAGGTGTTGCGGAGAGGTACATCTTCTGGCCCGTTCTCCCGAGAAATTCATCGAAACGCAGCGGCCTGTTGTCCATTGCGCTAGGAAGTCGGAATCCGTGTTCGACTAGCGTGCGCTTACGTGAGGCGTCTCCCTCATACATCCCACCGATTTGCGGGACCGTCACGTGGGACTCGTCAATTACCGTCAGGAAGTCTTCGGGAAAATAGTCGAGGAGACAGCTCGGCGCTTCGCCTGGTTTCCGACCATCAATGTGACGGGAGTAGTTCTCAATACCGGAGCAAAATCCGAGCTGCTCGATCATCTCCAGGTCGTACGTGGTGCGCATGCGAAGGCGTTGCGCTTCCAAGAGCTTCCCGGTCTTCTCCAGCTCGCCCACACGTTCTTCCAGCTCGGCACGAATTCCCACGACCGCACGCTTCATCGTCTCTGGGGACGCTGCATAGTGGGTTGCCGGGAAGACACTGATGGTCTCCAAGGACTCAATAGTGCTTCCCGTTAGAGGATGAAGCGAAGCTAGTGACTCGATTTCGTCCCCGAACATGTCTATCCGAAGGGCCAGTTCTTCGTAGACCGGAATGATTTCAATGGTGTCACCGCGAACCCGAAAAGTCCCCCGTTCGAAGGCAATGTCGTTGCGTTCGTACTGCATCTGCACAAACGCCTTTATAAGCTTTTCGCGCGAAACCCTCTGGCCAACCTGTAGCGGAACCATGGCTTCGAAATAGTCCTCAGGAGCGCCGAGACCATAAATGCACGAGACAGTCGACACCACAACAACGTCGCGTCGACTCAATAGAGAGTTTGTGGTCGAGTGTCTCAAGCGCTCGACTTCTGCGTTGACCGAGCTGTCCTTCTCGATGAAGGTGTCAGTCTGGGGAACATAGGCCTCTGGTTGGTAGTAGTCGTAGTAGGACACGAAGTACTCCACGGCGTTGTGGGGCAGCATCTCCCTCAGTTCAGTGGCCAGCTGAGCCGCCAGTGTCTTGTTGTGTGCCAAGACCAGCGTGGGGCGCTGCAACCGCTCAATCAGCCACGCGGTCGTGGCTGACTTACCCGTACCTGTTGCTCCCAGGAGAACAACGTCGGATTCTCCCGCCAGAAACCGGTGCTCAAGCTCGTCTAGCGCCTTCGGTTGGTCGCCACTGGGCGTGTAGTCGCTCACCACCTCAAAGGGCCTAAAGGCGCGACGTGAGTCCATGCACCAAGCCTAGGGCGCGAGGGTTGTGTAGAGCCCAGGCGCCTGCGAAAGCCGGTCAGGCCAGCACTCCTCAAGGACCGAGTAGAGGACGCGGGCTCTTGCAACGGTCTCCGACTCTGTTCCACTGGCATCAATGACGATGTCGGCCAGTGACAATCGTTCGTCATCAGAGGCTTGGGCCATCACCCTCGCACTCGCTTCACTCTGACTGAGGCCTCGGTGCTGCCTAAGCCGGCTCGTCCGCTCATCCGCCGGTGCGTGAACGACTACGACAAGGTCAAACTCTGCCTGGCGCGCTGACTCAGCGAGCAGGGGAATTGCATAGACCAGAACTCGGTGTGGTTGCTCTGCGCTTGCGCGCGTGAACGCTTCCTTAGAGAGATTTCCCACGATCGGGTGAACAATGCGCTCAAGCTCTTGGCGAGCCTCGGGATCAGCAAACACAATCTCACCAAGTGCCGCCCGGTCGAGAGAGCCGGTGCCATCGAGAACATCCGCACCAAAACGGGCCGCAATGGCCCCCAGCGCTAGACCACCAGGTTCGACCGCCACCCTGGCAAGAGCGTCAGCGTCAACAACGAGAGCACCCAGTTCTTCAAGTACAGCGCTCACAGTGCTTTTCCCGGCAGCAATCCCGCCGGTGAGAGCAACAATGGGCATAGTCAGAGCCTAGCGAGCCTGTTAACGCAGTGTGGCCCCACTGTAGAAGTGAGGCCACACCGGTACAGAAGATTTACTCTTCGCCAACCAGCTTGTCACGCAGGGCCGAGAGGCCCTCGTCGTCTGCCAAAGTGCCGACACTTTCCTCGACTACGGGCATCGACACCTCAGAGTCTTCGGATTCGGGACGCTCGACGGGCTCGATAACGATCGAGTTCATGTGAGCGACCTGAGCCTTGTGAGACTCCCAACGGGCTTGGGCATCTGCGTACTGCTTCTCCCACACCTTGCGCTGGTCATCAAAGCCCTCGAGCCACTCGCCGTTCTCGACGTTGAAGCCAGCCGGGTAGGTGTAGTTGCCCTTGTCGTCATACTCAGTAGGCATGCCGTAGAGAGCGGGGTCAAACTCGGAACCTTCTGGGTCCACACCCTCGTTGGCCTGCTTGATCGAGAGCGAGATACGGCGACGCTCCAGGTCAATGTCAATGATCTTGACAAATACCTGGTCACCAGTCGAGACGACCTGTTCAGCGAGCTCGATGTGCTTGTCGGAGATCTCCGAGATGTGCACGAGCCCCTCGATGCCATCCGCGACGCGCACAAACGCTCCGAAGGGAACGAGCTTGGTGACTGCTCCGGGCGCAATCTGACCAATGGCGTGGGTCCTTGCGAATACCTGCCAGGGATCTTCCTGCGTTGCCTTGAGAGACAGCGAGACGCGCTCGCGGTCCATGTCGACCTCGAGCACCTCAACGGTAACTTCCTGGCCAACCTCAACGACCTCGCTGGCGTGCTCAATGTGCTTCCAGCTCAGTTCAGAGACGTGGACGAGACCGTCAACGCCACCGAGGTCAACGAAAGCACCAAAGTTCACAATGGAGGAGACAACACCCTTGCGGACCTGCCCCTTCTGCAGACCATCCAAGAAGGACGAACGGTTCTCGCTCTGGCTCTGCTCGAGCAGAGCACGACGCGAAAGCACAACGTTGTTGCGGTTCTTATCGAGCTCGAGAATCATGGCCTCGATTTCCTGCCCCAAGTAGGGGGTCAGGTCACGAACGCGACGAAGCTCGATGAGCGAGGCAGGAAGGAATCCGCGAAGTCCGATGTCCACGATGAGACCACCCTTGACGACCTCGATGACGTTGCCGGTAACAACACCTTCGGCTTCCTTGATCTTTTCGACGTCGCCCCATGCGCGCTCGTACTGCGCACGCTTCTTGGACAGAATGAGGCGGCCTTCTTTGTCTTCTTTCTGAAGGACTAAGGCTTCGACGGCATCACCGACAGAGACAACCTCTGAGGGGTCAATGTCGTGCTTGATGGAAAGTTCGCGGGAGGGAATAACACCCTCGGTCTTGTAGCCAACATCGAGGAGGACTTCGTCCCGGTCGATCTTGACGACGGTTCCGGAGATCAGGTCACCGTCGTTGAAGAATTTGAGAGTTTTCTCGACCTCGGCCAAGAAATCTTCGGCGCTGCCGATGTCGTTGATGGCGATTTGCTTCGGGCTAGCGGTAGTTGAAGGATTCATAGAGTTAGGGACAATGGATTTCTACTCGGGTTCGCCAACCGACGGAGGGCAAACAGCGGACAGGGCAATACCGCCCAGATTGGGCGACCCTTCACTCTAGCCGGCAAGACGATGGCCGGCAAACGGCTAATGCGCCGCGTGGTCCCAGTTCGCCCCGAAACCCACCTGGACGTCCAGGGGGACAGCCAACTCTGCGGCAGAGCCCATCTTTGAAACCACAAGCTTCTCCAGCGTCTCACGCTCCCCCGGGGCTAGTTCAAACACCAACTCGTCGTGCACCTGCAGAACCATGCGCGACTTCATGTTTTTCTCCTCGAGCTCACGATCGATGGCGATCATGGCCCGTTTGATGATGTCTGCAGCGGTCCCTTGAATCGGCGCATTGAGCGCAGCACGCTCGGCAGCTTCCCGAACAATGCGATTGGGTGAAGCGAGGTCGGGGAACGGGCGCCTACGGCCGAAAATCGTTTCGGTGTAGCCTTTCACTTTCGCCTCGGCAACAACGGTAGTGAGGTAGTCGCGCACTTGTCCAAACCTGCGGAAGTACTCGGTCATTAGCTGCTTGGCTTCGGAGGAGGGGATTCGCAACTGCTTCGCAAGACCGAACGCGGAGAGCCCATAGGCAAGGCCATAACTCATGGCCTTCACCTTTGTTCGCATTAGAGCAGTGACATCCTCTGGTGCTACCTCGAAAATTCGAGCTCCGACAAAGCGGTGAAGGTCCTCCCCCTCATGGAAGGCCTGAATTAGGGCCTCATCACCCGAAAGGTGCGCCATGATCCGCATTTCAATCTGAGAGTAGTCAGCGGTGAACAGACCCTCGGACCCTGCTCCTGCAACGAAACACGCCCGAATCTCCCGGCCGATTTCCGTGCGGATAGGGATGTTCTGCACATTGGGGTCTAAGGATGAGAGACGGCCCGTGCTGGTGCCCATCTGGTCGAAGGTCGTATGAACGCGGCCATCGCTTGCTACTGCGCTCCGAAGCCCTTCAATAATCTGGCGAAGCTTCGTCGCGTCCCGGTGCGCCAACAAGGCGTCGAGGAAGGGGTGAGGATTCGACTCCTGAAGGTCCTGGAGGGCGCTGGCATCTGTGGAGAAGCCCGTTTTTGTCGTCCTGGTCTTTGGCATCCCGAGTTCCTCGAAGAGCACTGCCTGAAGCTGCTTTGGCGAGCCCAAGTTCACTTCGTGGCCGATGATGCCGAAAGCCTCCGCTTCTCGCTCCCGAACCGTTGCCGCCAGTCGCTCTTCCAGTGCGGCAAGTGCGCTCGTATCAACGGCAATGCCCTCCATCTCCATCCGGGCGAGGATCGTCAGGAGCGGAAGTTCAATGTCCGCAACAACCGCAGCACTGCCTGGGTCGAGGTCCCCTGACACGCCAGCCCATGCCCTCAGAACAAGCCACGCCTCAACCGCGGTCCCCACGGCGTCAGTTTCTGGCAGAAGTTGGTCGGCCCGTGGGGAGGGAATCTCTATGCCCAACGCCTCCCCGACCAGACTCTCCAGAGAGTCGGACTTCCTGGAGGGGTTGTGAATCCATCGGATGAGAGACGGGTCTCCCGCGAGTCTGGGAACGAGAGCCCACTGCCGAACTAGAGCTTTCACCAAGTTCTTGGCGCCATAGGACACAAAGGAGAAAACGGGGTCGCCCAGTGCTGCCACGAGCGGAAGATGGTCCCTGCCGTCGTTGATGACAGGCACCCTAATGGCTTCGGTGGCACTTGCGACACCACACTCGGTGATGGAATCTCCTTGGACACGCACACTGAGACCGAGCGGCGTTGCCTTGTTGAGGGACAGCCAGTGACGAAGCTCTTCATCGACAAGTAGTCGCTCGTCAGGCAGCTCAACAACCGGTCTTGCCACGGGAGACGCGCTCTCGGGTTCTGGATCGCCTCCGGCAAGTGCGACGACCCGTTCTGTGAGGGACTTAAAGGCGAGCCGGGTGAACACCTCACGGACGGCGGGGACGTCGATGGGCTTCCGCGCCAGGCTCTCCAAGCTCACTCCCACATCCATATCGGTGAGCAGGTGATTGAGCTGACGGTTGCGCAGTACCCGATCGGTCTGGTCACGCAGGTTCTGCCCTACTACCCCAGTGATCTCGTCAACATGAGCCAAAAGGTTATCTAGCGAGCCGTACTGCTGAATCCACTTGACCGCAGTCTTTTCGCCCACTTTGTCAACACCCACAAGGTTGTCGCTCGTCTCTCCGACCAGTGCAGCAATTTCTGGGTACTGATGGGGCAAAACGCCGTAGCGCTCGATGACCGCTGCCGGCGTGTAGCGCTTTAGCTCCGCGACGCCACGGGCGCTCGGATACAAAACAGTAACCCGGTCGTTCACGAGTTGAAGTGTGTCGCGGTCTCCCGAGACCACCAGAACATCCATCCCGGCTGTCGCGCCCCGCGTGGCAAGGGTGGCCAGAATGTCATCTGCCTCATAGTCCTCCTTGGTGATGGTGGGGACTCCCATGGCGTGCAACGCCTCCTGCAGCAGGGGAACCTGCCCGATGAATTCGCTCGGTGTTTCG
>JBIIFP010000031.1:0-15240 GCA_044237205.1 Pontimonas sp.
TCCAGGGCCGAGAGGGTAAGCGCGGAGGTTGTGTTCGCAGCGCGATCGTCAATGGCTGCAACGTGACGCTGGTTAACCAGCTCAACGCCCGCCCCCACCTGAAGCATCAGCACATCGCGGAGGACCGACATCACGTCAACGAGAATGCGGTCGACAGCATCACGAAGACTGCGGGTGGAACGACGCTTCTGGTCTTCCTCCAGAGCTTTGACGTGGGAGCGCAACGCCGGAGGAATTGCCCCACCCGGCTGGAGACCCAGTGACTTCAATAGCGCGTCACGCTCATCAGAATCTTGCTTGGTCACCAGGGCATCGGCATCGGTCTTCGCGAGGTCCAATAGCGTCCCTGCTGCCGCCATCGCTTGGGACACAGACCCGATACCCAACACCGCTGCCACATACGCGTCGCGGCGGCGGCGGGAGTCCTCGTCGGTGGCCAAGCGCGTTGCCATACCGATGTGACTCTGTGCCTCTCGGGCCGCAATGAGCGCGCTGTCCTCATCAACACCCTCGCGGGCAGTGATCAAGGCGGCGACATCGTGAACGCTCGGGACACGCAACGTAACGCTTCTCATCCGCGAGCGAATGGTGGGCAACACATCGGCAGGGCTTGGAGCACACAACACCCACACCGTCTGGGGCGGCGGCTCCTCCAGTGCTTTCAGCAAAACATTCGACGTCCGCTCCGTCATCCGATCGGCGTCCTCAATCACCACAACACGGTAATTGGCCGTGGAGGGCGAGAAATAGGAAAAGGAGACCAGCGCTCGGACTTCGTCAATCGTGATGGTGACCCGATCGGTTGCAAGAACCGAGACGTCCGGGTGGGCGCCTGCCACCACTTGTGCAGAGCGCACCGGGTCGCTGCCGACTCCCACCAATTCAGCGGCGAAGGCATGGGCAAGGGTTGACCGCCCGGATCCTGGAGGCCCAGTGATGAGCCACGCGTGAGTCATCGCCGCCGACCCTGGCCTGGCGGCTTCTTTCATTAGGGAAATAGCGTGGTCTTGGCCAACGAGCTCATCCCAGAGGGTCATAGGGCCAGGCTAGCCGACCACGTCTGACACGCGCTTCGTGATTGCCTCATGAATGGACTCCACCGACGCAGTGCCATCAAGCACGAGGAAACGATCTGGCTCAGCCTTAGCAAGCGCGAGATAGCTCTCCCGCACGCGCTGGTGGAAATCCTCGGCTTCAGCTTCGAGACGATCAAAACGGCGGTCATCCTCCAGCTGGCGAGCTTTAGCCACATCTGCGGGGACATCGAGCAAAACCGTGAGGTGTGGCATCAAGCGCTCCGTTGCCCACAGCGAAAGTTCACGCACTTCCGTGGGGTCCAAGACGCGTCCAGCCCCCTGGTAGGCAACAGAGGAATCGAAGTAGCGGTCCTGGACGACAATGTCACCACGCTCAAGGGCTGGGCGCACCAACGTCTGTATATGGTGCGAACGATCCGCCGCATAGAGGAGAGCTTCTGCCCTGGGGGCGATGAACCCGGTGCTGTGCAGAATGATGTCGCGCAATTCGTTGCCGAGGTCAGTTCCACCTGGCTCACGCGTGACAATGACGGTGTGTCCTTGGTCACTGAGCCATCTCTGCAGAAGACCAATCTGCGTGGTCTTGCCAGAGCCATCACCGCCCTCAAAGGTGATGAACACGCCAGCCATTAGTCGGCCTCGGTAATGGTGAGCGACTTCGGCTTACCGCTCTTGGCTGCGGGAGTCTTCTTGGCGCCAGTCTTACTGACTGTCTTGGTGGTGGTTTTCTTGGCACCGGCTTTCTTCGCCGGCGCCTTCTTTTTAAGCGTTCTCTTCGGCGCTGGGCCCTTAGCCCGCTTGTCAGCGATGAGCTGGACTGCCTGCTCGAAGTCGAGGTCGTCAATGGGCATCCCCCGAGGAACAGTGGCGTTGACTTCGCCATCGGTCACATAGGGACCAAAACGTCCATCCTTGAGAAGAATCGGCTTGCCGCTGACGGGGTCAGCCTCAAAGGTCTTGAGGGCTGACGCCTGGCGGCGTCCGGCATATTTGGGCTCCAAATAACGAGCAAGAGCGCCCTCTAAGTCAATCTCGAAGATCTTTTCTTCGGCATCAAGCGAGCGAGTGTCGGTGCCCTTCTTCAAATAGGGCCCATAGCGACCGTTTTGCGCG
Organism: Pontimonas sp.; assembly: GCA_044237205.1. Classification (GTDB taxonomy): domain Bacteria; phylum Actinomycetota; class Actinomycetes; order Actinomycetales; family Microbacteriaceae; genus Pontimonas. The sequence goes on from JBIIFP010000031.1 coordinate 2,151, forward strand.
GTGATCATGTCACCAGACTCCGGATCGACTCCCACGTCGCGTGGCAGCGCCAGCAAACGAAGCGCGGTCTCCAAATCGATCGTGTCGAGGTCCATCGATTGGAAGATAGAGGCCGTCTTGGGCTTCTCGGCAGTAGCTTTCTTCTTCTTCTTGGGCGCCTCGTCTGTAACAGGCGGTTCTTCTGGCTCCGGCAAGACCTCGGTGACATAAGGGCCGAAACGGCCCTTCTTGGCAACGATGTCGCGGCCAGTGGCCGGGTCAACGCCTAGTACGCGATCAACCACGGGAGGCGCATCCGCCAGTTCTTGGGCGCGCTCTGGGGTCAGCTCGTCGGGGGCGAGCTCGGGCGGAAGATTGACGTTTCGAACCTCCCCGGTCTCCGTGTCGGTGACTTCGAGGAATGGGCCGTATTTGCCCACCCGGAGGTTGATGGTTGGGCTGATTTCCAGAGTGTTGAGCTCCCTGGCATCGATCTCCTCGGTGGCGTCTTCTGCAACCTTTTTGAGGCCGCGGGTCTTGTCGTCACCGAAATAGAAGCGATGCAGCCACTCGCCTCTCTTTGTTTCGCCTCGGGCAATACTGTCGAGGTCCTCTTCGAGTCCTGCGGTGTAGTCGTAGTCGACTAAGTCTGAGAATCGCTCGTGCAGCAGGCGAGTGACAGGGAAGGCAATCCACTGGGGTACCAGCGCACTCCCTCGGCGCACAACATAGTCCCGGTCGATGATGACGGAGATGATGGAGGCATAGGTCGACGGGCGACCGATGCCTTTTTCTTCCAGAGCCTTGACGAGGCTTGCCTCGGTATACCTGGCAGGTGGTTGGGTCGTGTGGGCTTTGGCCAGCACATCGCTGATGGTCAGCGACTCCCCCAGCGCAACCTTCGGCAACAGGGCGTCATCCTCGGAGGCGCTCTCGGCTCCAGCGTCCTCGTCGTTGCCTTCTTGGTAAGCCTGGAGGAAACCGCGTTCGGTGAGCACAGTTCCCGAGGCAGTGAACTGGGCAGAGGTGAAGTCACTCTCGGGCAGTGGGGTTGCCTCGAGGGTGACCGTGACAGTCTCGCCCTTCGCGTCAACCATTTGGCTGGCGACGGTGCGCTTCCAGATCAGGTCGTAGAGCTTCAACTCGTCGGGGCGCAAAACGCTCGAGAGCGAAGAGGGAGTAGCGAAGCGATCGCCGGCTGGGCGAACGGCTTCGTGAGCTTCCTGAGCATTCTTGGACTTGCCCTTATAAAGACGTGGCTCACCAGGAATCGACTTTGCACCATAGAGCTCTGTGGCTGCAGCGCGGGCAGCACTGATCGCTTGGGAGGAGAGCGAGACGGAGTCCGTCCTCATATAAGTGATGTGACCGTTTTCATAAAGGCCCTGGGCGATGCTCATCGTCTGTTGGGCAGAGAAACGTAGTTTGCGCCCCGCTTCCTGCTGGAGCGTCGAGGTGGTGAAGGGTGCTGCCGGGCGCCTCGTATAGGGCTTGGGTTCAACGCTTAGAACTGTGGGTGCGACAGACGGTTGACGCAGAACTGTCTGCAGAGCCTCCGCTTGTTCTTCCTGAAGCAGGACGGCATCAGAGGTGAGCTTTCCTTCTTCGGAGAAATCACGGCCCGAGGCGACCCGGCGACCATCGAGGCGCGAAAGCGCCACCGTGAACTTCTCACCGGTGCTCTTGTGAACGGTTGCTTCGATGTCGGAATAACTTGCCGTGACGAACGCGCGACGCTCGAGCTCCCGATCGACAATGAGTCGAAGGGCTGGTGATTGAACGCGGCCTGCAGACTTAGCCCCGCTGACCCGACGCCACAGCACCGGGGAGACCTCAAACCCATAAAGGCGGTCGAGGATGCGCCTGGTTTCCTGGGCATCAACGAGCGCCACATCCAGTTCACGGGTCTGTTTCGTGGCTTCGGTGATGCTGTCCTGGGTGATTTCATGAAACACCATGCGCTTGACCGGGACACTGGGCTTCAAGACTTCGAGTAAGTGCCACGCGATGGCTTCGCCTTCGCGGTCCTCATCTGTTGCGAGCAAGATTTCCGACGCGGTCTTAGCCGCACGCTTCAAATCGGCAACGGTCTTCTTACCGCGATCGGTGGTGACGTAGTAGGGGGCAAAGTCGTTCTCGAGATCGATACCGAACTTTCCAGAGGGCCCCTTCTTCATGTCCGCGGGGAGGTCCCGGGGGTGAGCAAGGTCGCGCACGTGGCCCACCGAGGCCATCACTTCGTAGCCATCGCCCAGGTATTTCCCAATCGTTTTCGCCTTTGCAGGCGACTCGACGATGACGAGCTTCTTACTGGCGGGCACGCTTCTCCTTGCGCTGTGACTCTTGTGGGGGATTCCTCGACAAGAGCGCTGTGTATCTCAGACTGAAAATCTCAACGGGGCTCACGATACACAACAAATTATTTCTGTCCACTATTGGCCACACCAGCGTGAGCGTGAGCCTCGTGGCTAATGCCTCGCCACTCGACCACTCCCGCAACCCGCACGCCAGCCTCTTCCAGCTCGCAGGAATCAAGGGAGAACAGCTCGTGGTGCAGTATCTGGCGGGCGATGTCACAGGGCAAACCGGGGACCACGCCGATTCGAACATCGGCTGCGCCGAGCGCAGCGCGGTCCACCGCGCCCTGCAGGCGCTCTGCGATGAGCACATGCGCGGCCACCTCCGCGAACACCCCCGAAGCGAGCACCAGCATTGCTATCCACCCGAGGGCGACCACGCTGGCGCTTCCCCGGTCACCCATTGCTCGGGGACTCTGCTGACGGGCGCACAGTCGTGTCAAGAGCGCAGGCGCTCGCATCGAGACGAAGTGGCGAGAGTGCCCAGAGCCCGGTGTCGAGCTCATCCCTCATGTGCACGCACACAAGGTCAGGGGGATAGGTCAGCTCGGTCGAGCCTGGGGCAACGGCCCCCGGCAGGCCAGAAGGATCGCCCCCGAGACCGAGCACTCGGGCATGATCACTGGCCTGCGCGTGGAGGCGCTGCGTTGCAACGCCAGCGCCGAGACCACTGGTCAGCAGAGCGGCCACCATCACCAGGGCGGGCAGGGTGATTACCCACTCCGCGGTGATGGCGCCGAACTCACCCGGTGAAGGTGAGGGCACTGCGCACCAAATCAGTCAGTATTTGGCGCACCTCGTCGCTGCGCATGATGACGACGAGTAGGCCCGCAAACCCCACGGCCGCCATTGTGGCAATGGCGTATTCGGCCGTTGCCGCCCCTCGCTCGCCATCGGTGTGATCAGTGGGGATTGTGAACTCGTTCATGGTGTCTCCTTGGTCTGGGTGACCGGCTGGCCACGGGCACACCCTGGCAGTGACGAGGTACTCGTGGCGGCAGTCGGCGTCGTCAGGCAAAGGTTCGTGCCCGGGCTCGGCCGGTGGACAGCTAGGAGAGGGAGCCCTCCCACAAGGACACGGCCATCGGTACGACTGCGACCAGCACAAAAGCAGGGAGAACCAACAGGCCAAGGGGCATTACGACCGAGACGCCAAGGCGTGCCATGCGCTCCTCGGCGCTCGTGCGGCCAAGGTCTCGGCGCAGCCGAGCACTGGCCGTGGCCAGAGCAGCGACCGGAACTCCTGCGCGCCTGGATAGCGCGACCAGCCTCTCGAGTGCCTCTGGTTCTCCCCGCTCTAGCCTGTAGTCAGAACAGACCGAGATCACCAGGTCACAGGCGCGCTCCGGGAGGGCGCCACCGCCAGTTGCAACCGCAAAGAGATCCAGATCAAGGCCAAGCGCCGCTGGGTCGGGCGTGGCTCGCTCCGCCAACAAACGCAACCACCACCACGCACCGAGCATCATCGCCACTCCCAGGGTGAGCACTGAAACACCGAGTCCGGTGCCGAACAAGAAAGCCACGCTGGACTGGCCCCCGAGTTCACCCCCGATGATGCCGATCACCGGGAGGGCCATCACGAGCCGCATGGTCGCTCTGGGTCCGGCAAGCGCTGCGCTGATCTGGCGCTGGGTGCGGGAGATATCGGTGAGCGCTTCAGCTAGGACTTCCAGTGCGGGGCCAAGCGGTGCTCCACTGACTCGGGAAACGGCCCAGCACGCACCCAGCGCTCTCCACGAGGGATCCGCATCGGTAGTGACTAGCTGAAGAGCATCGTGGGGATTTACTCCTTCTGCGATCGCTGTGGTCATCGCCATTGGTATCTCTCCATGGCCAGGGTCCCTCGCAAGCTCGGCCCAGAGGCTCGGCAGAGACAAGCCGGCCTGGTGGAGGGCTGCAAGGGTTCGGATGGCCCCCACGGGATCTGGTAGAGGCTTGCTACTCCTGACCCGAAATTTAGGAATCCACTCGAACATCGAGGCTCCCGTCGGGGCCAAGGACGAGACGCCCCTGTGTGAGATGGCGCTGCTGGTCATCGCCTCGCTCCAGGTGAATAACCCGATCAAAAGCAGTGATTGCTTGTGTTGTGAGTTGCCGCTCGCTCAATCCGGCAAGCGCTCCGAGCGCATCGAGGCGTGCGGGAATTTCTTCAATCCCACCGGCGTGAATAGTAGTTGCTCCCCCGCGGTGACCGGTGAGAAAGGCCTGCAACAAATCGGCGAGTTCCGCTCCACGGCACTCCCCCACAATGAGCCGATCTGGCTTCATCCGCAGAGACTCCTTGACCAGCCTGGCGAGAGTGATCTCACCAGCGCCCTCGAGGTTGGGGACCCGACATTCCAGAGAGACAACATGCGGGTGATCAATAGAGAGCTCAGCCAAGTCCTCCAACACCACTAAGCGCTCGTTGGCTCCGGCATAGGCCATGAGCGCGCCGACCAGTGTGGTCTTGCCGGATCCGGTGGAGCCGGTGATGAGGAGGCTCGCTCGCGACTGGACCAGGGCGATGAGCTGTGGGATCCAGCGCGCGCCATCCCGAAGCGCCAAAGTGTCCAGGGAGGCCCTCGCTCGGCGGTGAATGCGCAGGGATACTTCCGCCCCGAGCCTGGCAATCGGGGGAATCGCAGCGTGAACACGAATTCCCTGTCCTAGGTTCACATCCGCCAGTGGCTGAGCCTCATCGAGGCGTCGACCACCGGATTCAATCAGGCGCCGGGCGAGAGTTGTGGCCTCGCTCGGTGTGAGAACAAGGCCCACGACATGCTGGGCGCCCTCACCGGTGTCGACAAACACCAATCCGGTGCCACGGACAAAAATGTCGGTGACCCTGGGGTCATCGACATAGTCCGCCAGCACCCCGAGGTTCCGACGCAGTGCCGGCGGAAGGCTCTGGTGCAGGTGCGCCCACAGCGGGGTGGCGTGGGCAGACATCACAACAGCCTCGCCTGGTTGCACGCGGTGTGGTGGGTGCCGGGCAGAACTGTGGACAAAAGGGTTATGGGTGACGCGAGTTTCCTCAGGGCCCCAGCTGTTCTAGACTTAGGGCGTCGGTGCTCGCATCGCGCCTCCAGGTAGCGCGAGTCGATTGATAAGGGATAAAGATGTCCGATTCGCCCCAGGGTGGCAACCTTCTGCACGAAGAGCGGCGTTTTCCGCCGAGCGCTGAATTCCAGGCAGCAGCAATTGCTAAGCCGGAGTTGTATGCAGCAGCCGCGAAGGATCGCCTGGGTTTCTGGGCTGACCAGGCCCGAGGGCTCCTGCACTGGCACACGCCCTTCACCCAGACCCTGGATTGGTCAAATCCCCCCTTCGCGCGCTGGTTTGCCGATGGTGCACTAAATGTTTCCTATAACTGCCTCGATCGTCACGTAGAGGCAGGCCTTGGCGATCGAGTGGCGTTGCACTTTGAAGGCGAGCCCGGCGACTCCCGCGCCATTACCTATGCGGAGCTCACCACCGAGGTCAAGAAGGCCGCCAACATGCTGATCGCCCACGGAGTGAAGGCTGGCGACCGAGTCATTCTTTATATGCCTCTCATTCCTGAGGCCGTCATTGCCATGCTCGCCGTGGCACGCCTCGGCGCCATCCACTCCGTCGTATTTGGCGGGTTTAGTGCAGAGAGTCTTCGAGCTCGCATCGACGACGCCGATGCCACCATCGTGATTACCGCCGATGGCGGTCATCGTAAAGGCTCGGTCTTTGCTCTGAAGCCCGCCGTCGATCAGGCACTCGCCGATGGGAAAACCAACGTGGGCTCGGTGATCGTGGTCAAGCGCGGTGGTAACGATGTCGAGTGGAGTGAGGGTCTGGATTTCTGGTGGCACGAAGAACTTGCCAAGCAGAGCGAGGATCACACGGCCGAGGCATTTGAGGCCGAGAACCCCCTGTTCATTTTGTATACCTCAGGAACCACGGGGAAGCCCAAGGGAATCTTGCACACCTCTGGTGGTTACCTGACCCAAGCTGCCTTTACCCACAAGAACATTTTTGATTTACACCCCGAGACCGACATCTACTGGTGCACGGCAGATGTTGGCTGGATTACCGGCCACAGCTATGTGGTTTATGGGCCACTCGCTAATGGTGCGACCCAGGTCATCTACGAGGGAACACCCGACACCCCGCACCCCGGGCGCTGGTGGGAAATCATCGAAAAGTATCGGGTCAGTCTTTTTTATACGGCCCCCACCGCGATTAGAACCTTCATGAAACTGGGTCGCGAAATTCCTCAAAAGTTTGACTTGAGCTCGCTCCGCGTGCTCGGCAGTGTGGGAGAGCCGATTAATCCAGAGGCCTGGATGTGGTACCGGGACGTCATTGGCGGGGGTAAGACCCCGGTGGTTGACACCTGGTGGCAAACCGAAACTGGCGCCATCATGATCAGCGCTCTGCCGGGAATCACCGCAACGAAGCCTGGCAGTGCCCAGGTACCGATGCCAGGCGTGAACGTTGATGTCGTCACAGAGGAAGGCGAGCCAGTCGGAACCGATGGCAGCGGATTGCTCGTCATCACCGAGCCATGGCCCTCCATGTTGCGCGGTATCTGGGGTGACCCCGAGCGCTACAAGGACACCTACTGGTCAAAGTTTGGCGATCGCTACTTCGCTGGCGATGGAGCCCACCTGGATGCCGATGGCGACGTGTGGCTACTCGGCCGTGTCGATGATGTGATGAACGTCTCCGGACACCGCCTCTCGACCATGGAAATTGAGTCATCGATTGTTGCCCACCCGATGACCGCTGAAGCGGCGGTGGTCGGGGCGGCCGATGAGACAACCGGTCAAGCAGTGGTGGCGTTTGTGATCCTCAAGTCACGGTTTGTCGGGCAGCTGAGCGATGACGAGGTGTCTCAGCAGATTCGCACCTGGGTGGGCGAGCAGATTGGCGCGATTGCCAAACCGCGCACAGTTTTTGTGGTGAGTGAATTGCCGAAGACGCGCTCCGGGAAAATCATGCGACGTCTGCTGCGCGACATTGCGGAGGGACGCGAGATTGGTGACACCACCACCCTGACCGACACCACAGTGGTGCGCACCATCAACACCGCGGTTAACGACTAGGCGCGAACTCCAGAATCAGCTCGACCTCAACAGGTGCGTCGAGCGGCAACACCGCAACACCCACGGCTGCTCTGGCGTGAAGGCCTTTGTCTCCAAAGATTTCTGCCAAGAGCTCAGAAGCACCGTTGAGAACCTGAGGCTGCCCGATGAAGTCGGGGGCGGAGGCGACATAGCCGTTCACCTTCACCACACGCGTGATGGTCTCCAAGGAGCCCAACACGCTCTGCGCTGCAGCCAGAGCGTTCAACACGCAAATCCTGGCGAGCTCTGCGCCCTGGGCGGGGGATACTTCGGCTCCCACTTTGCCCGTCTGAACCAGTGCGCCATCGACGAAGGGCAATTGGCCTGCCGTGTAGAGGAGGTTGCCAGTCACCATCGCTGGAACATAGGCGGCCACAGGCTTTGCCACCTGGGGAATAGTGATTCCTAAATCGCTGAGACGTGCGCTGATCTGACCCACTTAGTCCTCCTTAGGACGTTTGAAATATGCGACGAGCCCACCCTCTGGACCGGTAACAATCTGGACCAACTCCCAGCCCTGCTCACCCCAGTTGTTGAGGATCGCGGTGGTGTTGTGAATGATCAACGGTGTGGTGATGTACTCATATCGCGTCATAGAAACCCCTTTTCACCTAATCATAGGCAAGCATTGGGTACCCTAGGGACATGTCCAATTCAGGCACGACGCCCGCCAATCTCGCCAGGGCGCTTCTCGGTATCTCAGGGTTTGGCGCACTCGCAGGGCTCATGATCACCGCGATGATCGCTCCCACCCTCGCTGTCGCGAGCGTCGGAGCAAACAGCGCCATTGGTGTCTTCGACGCTCTTCCCGAGTTCATCGAGGTCGGCGAGCAGGCGCAGAAGAACACCCTGTGGGCTTACAACACCAACGACCCAGCAGATGGCTACACAAAGATTGCCGAGGTCTATTTCCAGGACCGCGAAGAAGTGAGCTTGGACGACATGTCTCCTCACCTCATTAACGCCGCAATCGCTGGTGAGGACCGTCGTTTTTATGAGCACACTGGCGTCGACATCAACTCCGTAGTGCGCGCAGCGCTCGGCAACGTCCTCTCGGGAGATATCGAGAGCGGTGCCTCCACTCTGACCATGCAGCTGGTGAAGAACGCGTACATCCAGCGCTCGCAGTTTCTGCCGACCGAGGAAGAGCGAGACGCTGCCTACCAGGCTGCTATCGAAACAAGCTTCCAGCGCAAGCTCAATGAAATGAAGCTTGCGATTGGTTTGGAGAAGCAGTTCCCCAAAGAGGAAATCCTCCAGGCCTACTTGAACATCACCGGATTCGGTGGCAACACCTACGGCGTTCAAACCGCAGCCCAGCGCTACTTCGGTAAGACCGCGTCGGATGTGAGTCCGGCCCAAGCCGCAAGCCTGATGGCGATTGTGCAGTACCCCTCCACCAGGAACTTGGGCGACCCAGCGAACTACGAGGCCAACCAGGCCCGGCGCGATGTGATCTTGGGCAACATGTACAGCGAGGGCTACCTGAGCCAAGCCGAGTACGAGACGGCAATTGCGATTCCGGTGAACGCGAGCTTCGTGAAAATCTCGCCCCCGAGTGCTGGCTGTATCGCGGCGAACGAGTATGCCAAGTACTTCTGTGACTACGTGGTCAAGAACGTCGAGAACTTCGAAAGCCTAGGAGGCACCCCGGACGAGCGAACCAGCCGGTGGCGCATCGGTGGCCTCGATGTGTACACGACTCTGAACCTCTCCTTGCAAACCATTGCCCAAGAGCGCGTATGGGAATTGGTGCCCAGCGAGGAAGAGCTCTTTGATCTGGGAAGCGCCGCCACCAGTGTTGAGGTCACCACCGGCCGCGTGCTTGCCATGGCACAAAACAAGATCTTCAACGACTCAGAAGACGGCGATGGCCCGGGCGCCACCGCAGTGAACTTCTCGACTGACCGTCCCTATGGAGGATCGAGTGGGTTCCAGGTCGGATCGACCTACAAGATTTTCGCTCTACTCGCGTGGTTGCAACGTGGCTATGGCCTGAGTGAAGTTGTTGACGCTTCCAGGCTTGAGCTCGACCAGGCCACCTTCCTCGACACCTGTGGTGATGGTGGTGGCCCATGGTTTGGACCCTGGCCGTTTAGAAACTCCGCCGATTTGATTGTCCCCTCGGCCACAGTATTTGACGCAACCGTAAGTTCGATTAACTCCGCCTATGCGTCAATGGCGGAACAGCTTGACCAGTGTGAAATCAGGGCTGCGGCTGAGGCCTTGGGTGTTAATCGCGCCGACGGCGGCCCCCTCCAAACCAACCCTTCTGCTGTGCTCGGAACCAACGAAATTGCTCCCTTGACAATGGCCACCGCGTTCGCGGCAATCGCCAACAAGGGTGTCGTGTGTGAACCGATTGTGGTGGATCGTTTTGTGGCGGCGTCCGGTCAAGAGATTCCCGGTCAGCAGTCGGCCTGTCGGCAGGGCATCACCCCCGATGTCGCGGCTGCCGCAGCATCACCGATGAGATCCGTGATTACGGGCGGAACAGGCTCGCGTTCCAACCCAGGTGGTGACGTTCCCGTAATCGGAAAGACCGGAACGACTGACAGCCAAGTGCAGACCTGGATGGTCGGCTCGAGTACTAACGTTGCGACCTCTGTATGGGTAGGAAACGTGGTGGGTGACTACCGCCTGAGCCGATACCGCAACGGCACGGTTCTTCGTCACGACATTTTCCGAATCATCATGCAGACCGCTAACGAACAATACGGTGGCGAAGCGTTCCCCGCGCCTCCGGAGCGTCTGCTCCTGGGAAGCGGCATCACGCTGCCCGACATCACTGGCTTGACAACCGGCGAGGCAACCGTGCTGCTCGAGAGCCTCGGACTGAAACTCGAGGTCACCACGGGCAATCCTGGCGGCCGGATTGGTGCTTTTGAACCAGCGGCTGGCACCTACCTCGCCCGAGGAATGATTGTTCGCGTTATCTCCGGCGGCGGTGGAGACGGGCAATCAACAGGCAACCTGGTCATGCCAAGCGTCGTGGGGCTCAGCGTGACCGCAGCGAACCAGGCGATGGATACCGTCAACATGACCGGCGCTCGCGCCTTCAGCTGTGTTGCAGGAAGCCCTGGCACTGACCCGAACCAAGGAACAGTCGCCGCGCAGTCCCCCGGTGGAGGCTCCACGGTGTGGAACTACGCAGGTGTTCAGATTCAGGTCACCTGTGGCACAGAGCCTGCGCCTCCTGACGATGACGTTGCCCTTGACTAATGGGCCGTAGTTCAGGCCTTGCCTTCGCCGGCGCTCTAGCGCTCGGTGTTGCGGCGTGGGGGACCCTGGTGGAGAAGAATCGCTTCACCCTGCGCCACGATGTGGTGCCGATTCTCAATCCCGGTAGCCAACCGATCACGATTCTGCACCTGAGCGACATCCATATGGCTCCCTGGAATACCGCAGCGATTGCCTGGATTCGTGAGCTTGTGGCCACCTCACCAGACCTTGTCATCGGCACCGGGGATTTCTTGGGCCACCCTGAGGGTCTCTCGGCGCTCACTGAGGCGTTACTTCCCCTCGCGGGGATTCGAGGCGTTGTCACCCACGGTTCTAACGACCGCTTGGCGCCCAGGTTTAAGAACCCTTTTTCTTACCTTCTAGGTCCCTCGCAGGTGGGCCACGGGCAAGGTGCCCCCATGGACTTTGCGGGACTGCAGAACCTTTATTCCAGCACGCTGGGGTGGATCGATATTGATAATGGCGCCACTCGACTACAGATCAAAGGCCAAACCCTGGACTTCATCGGGGTGGGCGATGCCCACTATGGCCAGGACGCCCTCGCCAAGCTTCCCGGCATCGTGGACAACCTGCGGGAGTCGGGTGAGGATGACCGCAGTTCTGCACACAGCTCGGTCACCACGATCGGCGTGACCCACGCGCCGTATCGGCGGGTGCTTGACGCTCTGGTGACCCACGGTGCGCAGGTTATTTTTGCCGGCCACACCCATGGCGGCCAAGTCTGTTTACCGGGTGGCCGGGCACTGACGACAAATTCCGATCTCCCCACGGCGCAGGCCAGGGGGCTCAGCCAGTGGGCCCACGCTGGCCGGCAGAGCTACCTCAATGTTTCCGCGGGCCTTGGCACGAGCAAGTATGCGCCAGTTCGACTTTTCTGCCCGCCAGAGGCAGTTCTCGTCACTCTAATCGCAAACGATATCGGATACGCTTGAGGCCCTGCGGGTGGGACATCACCAGTACGGGGTGTGGCGCAGCTTGGTAGCGCGCGTCGTTCGGGACGACGAGGTCGCAGGTTCAAATCCTGTCACCCCGACTCTTAGCTAAAGTCGGAGTCCGGTCCTGAGACCTCGGGAACTTCGCCCACTGGCTGGTAGCCACTGGCCAAACGCCCACCGCTTTCATCGAGGTAGCAGTCTCCACACAGCGACTCATAGGTCACATCAACACCATCGATGGCGACCTGGGCGCCATCGAAGATGAACTTCCCGTTCGCTTTGCGAGCGTTGAACACAGCTTTTTTGCCACAGCGACAAATCGTTTTGAGCTCCTCCAGGGAGTGGGCGATTTCCAGAAGACGACGAGAGCCAGGGAAAGCAACGGTCTGGAAGTCGGTCCTAATTCCATAGGCGAGAACCGGGATGCCCCGTCTCACCGCAATCATGAAGAGGTCATCGACCTGCCGTGGCGAGAGGAACTGTGATTCATCCACCAGCACACAGGCTGGTGAACCCTTGCCCTCACGGGCAACGCGGTCCACCTCGTTGTCAATCAAGGTAACAACGTCGGTGGCTGGGCCAATGACGAGGTCCACTTCCCTCGAAACACCTAGCCTGGAGACAATGGTGCGGTCTCCCTTGGTGTCAATCATGGGCTTAGCAAGAATGACTCGTTGACCACGCTCTTCATAGTTGTAGGCGGCCTGCAGCAGAGACGTGGACTTACCCGAATTCATCGCTCCGTAGCGGAAATACAATTTAGCCACCAGACACACTCCTCAGCGCAGTATCCACAACATTACGCAGCAAGAGAGCCCTCGTCATGGGGCCGACCCCTCCAGGGTTCGGTGACACGTGGGAGGCCACCTCCCAGACGCCCTCGTCAACATCACCGACGACCCGAGGCGCGCCGTCAATGACTTTCCTAGAGACCCCCACATCGAAGACCCAGGCGCCAGGCTTCACCATGTCTCGCGTGACAATCCCCGCGACCCCTGCAGCGGCCACCACCACATTGGCGCTCCCCACGAGCTCCTCGAGGTTCCGAGTCTTGGTGTGAGTGAGGGTGACAGTGGCATCAAGACCACGCCTGGTGAGCAGTAAGCCAATCGGGCGCCCTACGGTCACACCGCGGCCGAGCACCACCACGTGGGCTCCGGCCCAGGGCAGTCCGTAGCGGTTTCCTAACTCGACAATCCCCTGAGGGGTGCAGGGCAGCGGTGAGGTGATCTCGCCGGAGACCCTGTTGACCAGGCGGCCCAGGTTAACCGGGTGAAGACCATCGGCGTCCTTCAGGGGGTCGATTCGCTCCAACACCGCATCGGTGTCGATGTGGGGAGGGAGCGGCAGCTGCACGATGTAGCCGGTGACCTCGGGATCACTATTGAACTGGTCAATGGCGGCAAACACATCGGCCTGGCTAGCAGTTGCCGGCAAATCGATCCGGTGGGAGGCGATGCCGACCTCAGAGCAGTCATGGTGTTTTCCTGAGACA
>JBIIFP010000078.1:0-4237 GCA_044237205.1 Pontimonas sp.
TTGCGACCCCAGCGCTCGTAACCTAGAGCCCGTGGAAACCTCAGGCGCTGGGAGCACGATTCTGCTGCTGGTTGCAGCGGCATTGTGGCTTATCTACCTGGTTCCGCTCTGGATGAGGCGCAGTGAGTATTACTCCACGGAAGTTAACGCAGCACGGCTGGGCCAGACCCTCCGTTTGCTGGCCAGCACCTCGGAAGCATCCAAAGAAATCAGGGCTGAACTCAAAGCGCGCTCCATTGCTAAGAAAGAGCGCGAAGCGCAACGGCTGTTGCGCATCGCTGAAGGTGGAACGCTCACCGTCGACGAGCGTCGCCGGCGCACCAAGCAGGTCTTTTCCCTGACTTTTGCTGCTGGCGCCCTTGCCGGAGTCACCGCGTTCTTGGCCGGCTGGCCACTGCAGGTGATCTGGGCGTCCAGCACTCTGGCAACGTTCTCGTTTGCAATCCTTGGACGCCTCAACCGCGTGAACCGAGAAAGCTCCGAGGCCAGACGAGCTCACCCCAGCTATTCCCCAAGCCTGTCCACGAGTGACCCCCGCGCCTGGACTCCCACGCCTGTGCCCGTGGCCCGCACGGGACAGGCAGCACAGCCGGAGAACGCTTTGCCCAGTCGCGATGAACTACTGCGCCAAGCGCGATCAGCCGCTGTTGCCAAGCGCCCTGAAGACTTTGACGGCGAAGGTCTTGCTGTCGTCTCACCCTTTGCTCGCATGGGTGACATTGAAGCCAAGCCCACGGAGCGCCTGAACCTCGATGAGGTTCTTGCCAGGCGCCGGGCTGTTTAGGTTCTTACCGATTAGGCAAAACGCCGCAGGGACATCTTTGGTCGTGTATTCACCGTTGTACTACCTCGGCGCTTCTGGTTGTGTTGTGGAATGACAATCGAGCCGGAGGGCCAGGGCGCTGGGAAGCGACCACCTTTGGTGCTTGGCGTTATTGCCATCGTGGGGATAGTGGTCGGGACGCTGATTGCGATGGGGCCTCCTGCGCCCGAGCCCCAGCCGGAGGGGCCCCCTGCAAGTGCGGTCGCACCCGAGGTCGTCGCGGAAGAACCGCGGGTCGCTCCAGCGTGGACGCAGTCGGTATCGCCCGCAGAGTTTTCGCGCTGCAAACTATTGGATCCGCGACCTGATTCGGTCAAAGCGTTGTACCGGGGCCAGCAGCGCGACGGCGTTATCGGACGCGACAACGTGGGATTCCCTCGGACCGAGCGAGAAATTCCGGGCTTGGGCGAGGGCAACATCATTGTGGCCAAGGTTGCCTTCGATGATGCGCCGCCGTCTGCGGCGATACCCGACACATATCTTGAAGATCAGATGGCCATTTTGACGCAGTGGAGCGAGTTTTTCTCTCAAGGCAAGTTCCGCTACACCTTCCAGGTTGTCGAAGGCTGGGTCGAAGTTCCCATCAACCACGCCGACTACCCGATTGATCCCGGTGTAGGTGACAACCTTTATGACCAAGAGGAGTTCCAGAAGCAGATGGACGGGCGGATGGAGACCATCGCGAAACTCGTCGTTGCGGAGCTTCCCGAAGATCTTGATTTTGCGGCCGCCCATGCAATGTTTGTTTATTGGACACCCGAGATCACAGCGTTCAAACAGAGTGTCTCCTACCGTCAGGGGCGTTTCCAGACCCCTCAAGGGGCGCAGACCATTCCTTTTTCGGGAGGCGGGCTCTACCACGTCAGGGACTCGGGTTCCCTACCCTTCGAGACGAAGCGCGATTTCTTGTGGACGTGGTGGGCTCACGACATCATGCATTTTCAAGGCATGAATGGCCACGCCCCCGGTAATGGGTGGAAGACAGGGCTTGGCCAGGGCGCCTACCCTCTGGCCGGCGAGTTCTCCGGTGTCCTGACCGCGTGGGAGACCTTCCTGTTTGAGTGGTTGGACGACGAGCAGGTGTTCTGCGCTGATCTCGACACATTGACCGAACCGCAGCAGATAGTGCTGACGCCGCTGGAAATCTATGCGGGGGAGCGCAAAATGATTGCAATTCGCACTGTTGACCACAAGGTTCTGGTCGTTGAGTCGCGCCGGCCAGTTGGCTACTCTGAGGGCTGGGACCCCCTGAACTCCGGTCTTCTCGTCTATGAAGTTGACGCTGACGGAGTCCACACCGACCACGTCCCGAACGACTCAGGGAACTGTCCCAGCGCACCCAAGTGGGCCTACTACCTCTATCCGGACCACGTCGCGAATAAGGGCTGTGCTGAGAACGACATCGATAACGTCATCGTGCGCGAAGGTGACACTCTCACCCACTCGGGCGTCAAGATAACTCTGGAGTTTTCTGATGAAGAGCTCGACTACGTGCAGGTCGAGCGTGTTAGTGAGTAAGCGCGGAAGGCTTGGAGCCATTGGGTTCGCTGTGTTCCTGGTCCTTTCGGGATGTTCAGGCGCCCCGGAGGTCGAATCAACGGTTGATACGGCGCCCTCAGAGGCGGTCTTGCCCGCTGAGCCAACCCGAACTCCGCCGCCATGGACGCAACCTGCAAGTCTGTCTCCGGTGGATTCGTGCAAGGTCGAGGATGGGCAACCACCAAACACCCGGGGTGTGATGGAGGGAACCCAGGTTAACGGGGTTCGAGTCCGCAGCAATGTGGGTTTCCCGGTGTCGGAGGGGACGTTGCCGATCCTCGGCGAGGCGAATCTGATTGTTGCGATGGTGTCGTTTGATGATGCTCCTCGATCTGAGCTAACGCCGCAGGGTTTTCTTGCGCCGCAACTCGAGCAGATCACCCAGTGGAGCGAATTCTGGTCACAAGGGACATTTCGCTACACCTTTCAGATGGTCGATGAATGGGTCAATGTCCCCGTCAATCACGCGGACTATCCAGTTCACCCGAGGGTTGACCAGGAGGCCTCCCGTCGCAACGCCTATGAAGTCGCTCGGCTCGTCACTGAAGCGTTGCCGGATGACCTTGATTACGAGAAGGCCGATGGGATTCTGATCTATTGGTCGCCTGGCATCGATGAGTTCAGTGGTGATATCGGCCTGCAAGGGTTTGAACGGGGCATGGCGCTCCCGACACCTCAGGGCCCCAAAGGAATGTTCTTCTGGTCCGGAAACAAGTGGCATTACACGCCTCAGGGCACTATGACGGCCGAAGTCAAGGCGAGCTACACCTGGAGTTTTTGGATTTATCTCATGCTCGACGCCCAGGGCCTCCATAACCACGGGCCGGGGAACGGTTGGCCCAACGGCCCGCAGCAACTTCAGGTAGGTTTGCCCGAATTTTCCGGGGCCCTGCTCGGGTGGGACTCCTTTCGGATGGGCTGGACTAGGGACGAGCAGGTCCACTGCGTCCTTCCTGACGACCTCACTGGACCCGTTCAGGTGATGCTCACCCCTCAAGAGATTTACGGCGGCGAGCGCAAGCTCGCCGTTATCCCGGTGAGCGCGTCGGACGTTCTGGTGGTTGAGTCTCGCCGACCGGTGGGATATTCGGCGACGTGGGATTCAGGTAAAAGTGGCGTGCTCGTCTACAGCGTCAATCCGATGATTGCGGAGCTCGATTCCCGTGTTGGAGGTGGGTGTGGTGATGACCCTGCACAGCCCAAGTGGGCTTTCTATCTCTATCCCGACAACGCGGGCGGCGATTGTCGGGACTTCAGCACCGCGTTTGTCAGAGAAGGTGACACGATCACTCACGAGGGGCTCACCATCTCGCTTGAGTTCTCAGATGACGACCTCGACTACGTGACCATTGACCGCCTCGCGCCAGCCCAGTAGCGACTCACTTCCCACGACACCGTGTACCCAGATTTCAGCAGAGCTATGGCTACTCGCGACGATGTAGAGCAGGCACTGCACGCCTCGACGCAGATTATTGCCCGGGCGGAGGTGCTCGTGGGGGTCATGCCTCCGCACTAGGTGGCGTGTAGACCCCGGAGCCAGTGCAGGACTAGTATTTCGCTACCAAGCCTTGAGTGGAAGGTGGCACTGATGCGCACATCGCGATTGAACATTGGTGCTCTAGCTCTGATTTCGGCACTGACGCTCACCGCCTGCCAATCCGCATCCTCTGAAGCCCCTGCGAGTGACGGAACCGAGCAGGCCGCCCCGAGCGCTCCCGCCGAGGAAGCAGCACAGACGGCAGGGTTCACCCTTGAACTGGGTGAGCAGCTTGGCATTGAAGGCGTATCGCCCGAGCTCATTGCCCACCCAGATGGTGGTTTTGTGCTCTTGAGCACAGGCCTTGGCCAAGATCGCGTCTTTACGTCCTCTGATGG
>JBIIFP010000003.1:0-46226 GCA_044237205.1 Pontimonas sp.
CCGCTGTCCAAGATGGCCCACTATGTGAGGCCAGACGAGATGCACCAGGCGTTTAACTTTGGTTATCTCGCCTCCTCTTGGGAGCCAATGGCGCTCCGCGCAGTCATCGACGAATCTCTTGGCGCCTTTGGTGGTGTTGGCGCTCCCAGCACCTGGGTGCTCTCGAATCACGATGTGATCCGCCACCGCAGCCGTCTGGCCACGAATTTCACCGAAGAAGGCCAGCCGACCGGTATTGGCCCGAAGAGTGAGCACAAGCCCGATGAGGAACTCGGCCACCGCCGGGGTCGCGCCGCCACGGCATTAATGCTGGGGCTGCCCGGTAGCGCGTATCTGTTCCAGGGTGAAGAACTCGGCCTTCCCGAAGCCATCGATATTCCCGATGACCGCAGGGATGACCCCACCTTCTTCCGCACCAACGGCGAGCGCTATGGGCGAGATGGCTGTCGAGTGCCCCTCCCCTGGGAGGCTGGCGAGCCTGCCTATGGTTTCAATGATTCTGGCGCCAGCTGGTTGCCACAGCCTGCAGTGTTTGGTGAGCTCGCCAGGGATCAGCAGCAGGGCGTTGAGTCCTCAACCTTGGAGCTCTACCGCCGACTTCTGCGTCTGCGCTCGAGCCACGGTCTTGGCAGCGGCGATTTCTCGTGGCTACCGGACTTCCCAGGCTCAACGGTGGCGTTCACGAACTCCGGCATCGCCGTCATTGGCAATCTCGGCACGGCCACGATTGCCCTGCCAGCAGGCGAGCTGCTCGCAAGCTCAGGCCCGCTCGTCGATGGCCAACTGCCTGGCGATGCAACCGCCTGGATCAAGCTAGCGACCTAGAAAGCGTTTTCCTTAAGCCAGGCAAAAGGGTCAACATATTCCTCGTTGATGCGAATTTCCAGGTGAAGATGGGCACCGGTTGACGTTCCGGTGTTTCCCACAAGGCCGATGAAATCGCCGACTTTTATTTCTTCACCCACCCGAAGCGGGCTACTGTCGCGCCGCATGTGGGCATAGACAGAGAGAATTTTCTGGCCATTGATGTCGTGCTCGATGTAGGCATATTGCCCGTATCCGCCCCCAAACTCAGCCGCCGTGACAACACCGTCAGCAATAGCGAAGATCGGGGTCCCACTGCCGGGGGTGAAGTCCACACCTCGGTGGTTACTGGAGCAGTAGCGACAGGGCGCAACGCGGTCACCAAAGCCTGAGCTGATCGGCACAGCAGTGGGGAAGGGCCATCGGATGTTCCCTGAACCAGTTGTGGAATAAGAGAAGTTTCTACTTCCGTACCGCGCGCGCAGCACCTCGGCATACGAGGTGACACTCCAGGACTCGCGCTGCACACCACCCTGCGATGAATCGCTCGAGGCGACGGTGAACGACTGCGATCCACTACCAGGTTCACCCGGCGCGACATCACCGGCAATCGCAGGCGTAAAGTCGCTTGTTGCATAAAAAAGGTTGACCGGAAGAGAAACACCGATGAACAGCAATGGGGTTGCGATGACGGTTCCCCAGCTCAAAAGCCGGCGGCCCAAGCTGGGTTTTGGCTCGGCCTTCTTGGGGGGCTCTGGAGTCTCGTTAACGACAACCGGAGTGGTGGGGGCCGATACTCGCAGCCGCTCTTGATCGCGCAGCTCCCGGCGGGTGAGGGTTTGGGTAGTCGAGTAATTGTCTTCAGCCACCGACTCACCCCCTACGCAACCGCTGTGCGGCCACCACGCTTTCTAATGTCAAAAGTAACAGTTTGATTAACTTAGCCGAGACCTAGTCTTCGGCCAAACCCCAGCCGGGGATAGCCTCCAACAGTATGTCTCCACCCAGCTGGGAGATTCTCTCCTTCAGGGTGTGAACAAGCTCAGGGTGTCCAGCAAACAGCCCATCGTGTCCAGGTGGTCGGTCAGCGATGCCCTCGATGACGCCTCCTGCCTCGGTCACGAGCAGTTCACCGGCTGCGTGATCCCAGGGCATCAGCGTGCGTTCAAAATACACATCGAGCCGGCCCGCGGCCACATACGCCAGGTCGAGCGACGCGGTTCCTGAACGTCTGATGTCCCGAACTTCTGGAAGCAATGAGGCAATGATGCGGGCCTGCTCGCGACGCACGGCCTTCGCGTAAGCGAAGCCGGTTGCCAGCAAAGTCTGAGACAGCTGGGGAGGAGGGCCGATCTTCAGACGGCGACCGCCAAGGAAAGCTCCCGCACCCCGGGTTGCGTGAAAAAGCTCACCGGTGGCTGGGTTGAACACGGCACCGGCCTCAACCTGCCATGCACCGGGAGTTGGCTCGCCGGTGACCGCCGCAATACTCACCGCGTAGTGCGGGTGGTCATAGAGAAAGTTCACCGTGCCATCAATGGGGTCCACAACCCAGGTAATCCCGGTGCTGGAATTGCGAGCCTGACCCTCTTCGCCCACGAACCCATCCCCAGGCCGGAGTTCCCCCAGACGGCGGTGCAGCAGGGCTTCTGATTCGCGGTCGACAGCGGTGACCACATCCACCGACGATGACTTCGTATTGGCAACCTCAATATGACCTTGACGACGCAGCGCAACCAGCTCGCCCGCTTCGCGGGCTAAAGCGATGGCAATGTCGGTCAATTCCTGGGACATATCTACTCCAACAATCCAACTGGCGGAAAGCTCCAGGCTACACGCCAGGGCTCTCCAAAACCGGCGCCCAACTATCCGAGGAAGCCTCTCAGAAGAGCGGCCGTGCCCTCCAGGTGGTCCCGCATCGCCATCTCGGCCAATTCAGGCTGGCCGCGCAGGATTGCCGAAACAATCTCCTCATGCTGCGCCGTCGAGTGCTCAATGTTCGGGCTCAACAAAGGAATTTCGTCCAGGAGCTCGTTGACTCGCATTCGGGTGGAAGCAACCTCACCGATCAAGCGCCTCGAGCCGGTGATCTGGGCGATAAGGAGGTGGAACCGGGAATCAAGCCGGCGGAAATTCTCTGGAGACGCAGTGGAACTATCAACGTGAGCCCTCCAGAGAGCATCACGGATGTCGCTACTGAGCTCGAGAGTCGCTGCGGTCCGAGCTGCTCCCACTTCCAAGACCTCTCTGAACACGAGAAGATCCTTGATGTCCTCTGGGCCCATGGCGCTCGGCTGCCCGCGCCACGACGAGTCTTGACCACTGACATCGGTCAGTGTCGCCGACACGAAGGTGCCGCCATAGCGACCACGGCGAATGTCCAGGAAGCCAGCATCCGCCAAGGATGCTGTTGCGTCCCTGATGGTGTCCCTGGAGACCTCCAACAGCACAGCCAGCTCACGTTCTGAGGGTAAGCGCTCCCCAGGCCTCACCAAGCCCATACGAACGGTTTGGAGTAAACGCTCCACCGTCTGCTCGTAGGTATTGCCCCCGGGGATGGGTGTCAGGAGCAGAGAAGCACGACCAAGACCATCGAGGTCATTGGTCGGCTCCGCTCCTGACACGATCTACCCCTAGATCGGTGTGACGTAGTGGCCAGCAATACCGCCATCAACCAGGAAGGTCGAAGCGGTGATGAAAGACGAATCGTCCGAAGCCAAGAACGCCACCGCGGCGGCAAGCTCCTCGGGCTCAGCAAAACGGCCAATCGGGATGTGGACGAGTCGGCGTGCAGCCCGCTCAGGGTCCTTGGCGAAGAGCTCCTGAAGCAGCGGCGTGTTCACAGGGCCTGGACAGAGAGCGTTCACTCGAATTCCCTGCCTGGCGTACTGGACGCCAAGCTCGCGAGACATGGCCAACACGCCACCCTTGGAGGCGGTGTAGGAAATCTGGCTGGTTGCTGATCCCATCACCGCAACAAACGACGCGGTGTTGATGATTGACCCGGATCCCTGGGGAACCATGTGCCGAAGGGCTGCCCGGCAACACAGATAGACCGACTTGAGGTTTACATCCTGAACTTTCTGCCAGGCAGGAAGCTCGGTGGTCTCAATCGAGTCGTCATCGGGGGGCGAAATACCCGCGTTGTTGAAGGCGATGTCGATGCGACCGTAGGTCTTCATCGCAGTGTCAAAAAGGTTGTCAACCTGAGCCTCTTCGGCGACGTTCACCTTGACGAAGAGACCGCCAAGTTCATCGGCAGCCTTATTGCCCGAGGTTTCATCCATATCGCCGATGACGATGGTGGCGCCTTCGGCCGCCATACGGGTGGCAGTGGCAAAGCCAATGCCACTTCCTCCGCCAGTAATCACCGCCACCTTGCCGGCAAGGCGCTTTGTCAGGTCCATTGTGGGTTTCGGCATACTGTCTCCTTAGTTAGTCGTTGGGGATAAAGACGTTTTTTTCTTCGGTGAAGTGGAGGGGCGCATCGGGTCCAAGCTCACGGCCAAGGCCCGACTGCTTGAAACCACCGAACGGTGTCGAATACCGCACAGAGCTGTGTGAATTGACCGACAGGTTGCCGCTCTCCACCCCACGGGCAACGCGAATCACGCGACCAACATCGCGGGTCCAAATCGAGCCAGAGAGCCCGTATTCGGTCGAGTTTGCGATCTCCAGAGCTTCCGCCTCGTCCTTGAAGGGGACAACGGCGACGACTGGCCCAAAGATTTCTTCGCGCATACACCGATCATCCAGGGAGCCAGGCGCCAGCACGGTGGGAGCAAACCAGTTGCCCGGCCCAGTCGGTGCGCTTCCACGGAAGGCGACCTTGTCGTCGTCGACGAAGGAGGCCACGCTGTCGCGGTGAACGCTCGTGACGAGTGGGCCCATCTCGGTGTCGTCCTTGGTGGGATCCCCCACGGTGAACGCCGCGACGGACTTCTCAAGACCTTGCATGAAGCGGTCATAGACCGAGGCCTCCACCAGAATGCGCGAGCGCGCGCAGCAGTCCTGGCCTGCGTTCTCGAACACTGATGACGGCGCACTGGCTGCAGCTTTGTCGACATCAGCATCGGCGAAGACGATGTTGGCGCTCTTTCCACCAAGCTCCAGGGTGACCCGCTTAATCTGATCGGCCGCACCCCGCATGATGGTCTTGCCGACCTCGGTGGAACCGGTGAAGACGACCTTGCGGACGTCCTCGTGGGTCACAAAACGGTTTCCGACCACGGAACCCTTCCCCGGAAGAACTTGGAAGACCCCTTCTGGCACACCGGCCTCGCGGGCCAGCTCCCCCAAACGCATCGTCGTCAGCGGCGTCCACTCAGCAGGCTTCACGATGACCGCGTTACCAGCGGCAAGCGCAGGCGCAAACCCCCAGGAGGCGATAGTCATCGGAAAGTTCCACGGCGTAATGATTCCCACGACCCCCAGTGGCTCATGAAAAGTAATGTCAATGCCGCCAGCTACCGGGATTTGCTTACCTATCAGGCGCTCGGGCGCGCCGGCGTAGTACTCGAGGACGTTGCGCACATGGTTGGCTTCCCAGCGAGCCTGCGAGATGGGGTGCCCCGAGTTTCGAACCTCGAGGGCAGCCAAGTTCTCAACATCCCCTGCCACCGCATCGGCGAAGCTTCGAAGAATCTCAGCTCGCTCCGCGGGGGCGAGGCCAGCCCAGAGTCGCTGGGCAGACTTCGCGTGAGAAATCGCGTCGTCTGTCTGCTCGAGCGAGGTGGCCTCGATGGTTTCCATCGTCTCGGCAGTTGCCGGGTTGACCAGTTGATAGCTCATCAGTTCTTCTTTCGATAAGTGGTGGCGGCAGTGATCAGCGCCTTAAACAGGGTGAGGTCTTCCAGGGTCTTTTCTGGGTGCCACTGAACAGCAACCCCAAAGGGGTAGTCCTCAAGCTCAACAGCTTCGATCAACCCATCAGGGCTCCACGCCGAGACGACCATGCCTGAACCCACTTGATCGATCGCTTGGTGGTGATACATCGCACAGGGGCCGACATTCGCGCTGCCGTTATAGAGACCGTGCAGCGCAGTCCCCTCGACCACGGAAACGTCCATCATCGTGTAGTCGCCACCACCGCGCTGATAGCGGGTGTCGCCGATCACATCGGGCACGTGCTGGATCAGGGTGCCACCGCGATGCACATTCAGCATCTGGGCGCCCCGGCAAATTCCGAGAATGGGTAACTCCGCGGCAATCGCTGCGCCCAGCACCAGGTCTTCGGTGTTGTCACGGCGGGTGTCTGACTGCTCCGTTGTTTCTAAGGGCTCTTGGCCATAGCGAGCGGGTTCAACATCCCTGCCGCCACAGAGCATGACACCATCAAGTCCCGCCACCAGGCGGGCAGCGGCGTCTGCGTCGAGGCCCTGGGGTGGCAAGAGCACGATGGTGCCACCTGCTCGCTCGACACCCTCGAGATACTCGGCTGGAATCATCGCAAACTCGCCAGACCACACACCGGTGGTGCCTGGCTGACGATACGTCGTGACGCCGATCAGGGGTTTAGAGGCGCTCAAAGCCGCGCATCCTCTCCCACTCGGTGACGACGCTCTCGTAGGCCTTCATCTCGGTCCGGGCGTAGTGGACGTAGTGGTCAACGACACCATCGCCCAGCGCAGTGCGAGCAAGGGTCGAGGTGTCAAAGAGATCCGCTGCCTCGCGCATTGTCGTGGCAACCCGAGGCTTGTCCGCGATGTAACCATTGCCCTCAGTGATGTCCTCCAGGGTGAGGCCCTGCTCAATACCGGAAATACCCGCAGCAATCATTGCTGCGGTAGCGAGGTAGGGGTTCACATCACCACCGGGGACTCGGTTCTCCACCCTCATGCCGGGTCCGTGGCCAACGATTCGGAAGGACACCGTGCGGTTGTCCATCCCCCACGCGATGGCGGTGGGCGCAAAACTGCCCTCGACATAGCGCTTATAGGAGTTGATCTGGGGCGCATAGAGAAGAGTCAGTTCTTTGGTGTGGGCAATCTGGCCTGCGATGAAGCTCTTGAAAAGCGCCGACATACCTCGAGGGTCCTTCTCATCCGCAAAGACCATGGAGCCATCCATGGCACGGAACGACATGTGAATGTGGCAACTATTGCCTTCACGTTCGTTGTATTTGGCCATGAACGTGATGGCTTTGCCGTGTTCGTCGGCAATCATTTTGGCGCCAGCCTTATAGATTCCGTGGTTGTCACAGGTGCGCAGCACCTGGTCATACAGGAAGGCAATCTCCTGTTGGCCGAGATTGCACTCACCCTTGACACCCTCGCAATACATTCCGGCCTGGTCCATCTTGTTGCGGATATCGCGCAACAGGGGCTCAACCCGAGTGGACGCCAGTAGGTCGTAGTCCACGTTGTAATCGGTGGAGGGCTTCAAGTCGCGATAACCCTTCGCAAAAGCCTCGCGATAGGTGTCATCAAAGACAATGAATTCGAGCTCTGTCCCGACGAAGGCCTGGTAACCCATTGCCTCAAGCCTCGCGATCTGGGCCTTCAGAATGGACCGAGGCGACTGAGCGATTTCCACATGACTCGTGGATTCAAGATCTGTGGTGACGATGACAGAACCTGGCAACCAGGGCGCCATACGCAGCGTGGTCATATCGGGGACCATCACCATGTCGCCATAACCGGTGTCCCACGAAGAGAATTCGTAGCCCTGAATGGTGTTGTTCTCGACGTCGACAGCCAACAAGTAGTTGCAGCATTCAGCGCCGTGGTGGGAAATGTTCTCCAAGAAGTGCCGTGCCGCGACGCGCTTACCGATCAGGCGACCCTGCATGTCGGTGAACGCCATGACCACGGTGTCAATCTCGCCGGAGTCATAGAGCTTCTGAAGGTCGCTCTCGGAAATAAAGCCTGTTGTCGTCATGGAAAGGCCGCCTCACAATAGGTAGGTTTTTCAACCTTTAGACAAGTGGGCATCGGGCTAAATGTCAAGCGCTGACCGCAAAATTGGCAGTGCGCCATCGTTGGCGGATTATTTGCCTGGGAAATCCCCGAAAAATTTATTCATCAATGGTCTAGCACTCGCGCCTTTAACTTCGATACGCTGACTTCGCAATTTCCTTTTCACAACGTCGTGGCGAGGGTCTCCGGCCAACGTAGGCCGGAGGGTCTCCATCGACAGATGGGACACCGAACATGAGTAGTGACAACACCAAGGTGGCAGGCGTCACCTATACCAAGGTCGATAAGGCCTATTTCGACAAACGCCAACTGACTCGCGCCGCCGGCGTGTGGGGCCTCTGGGGTCTCGCCGTTGCTGCGGTTATCTCGGGTGACTTCTCGGGATGGAACTTCGGTTTGGACGTCGGAGGATTCGGAGGGCTCTTCATTGCCTTCCTCATCCTGGTAGTGATGTACTACGGCCTCATCTTCTCCATTGGAGAAATGTCCGCCGCAATGCCACACACCGGTGGCGCGTACTCGTTCTCGAGAAGCGCTATGGGTCCATGGGGAGGTTTCATTACCGGCCTCGCTGAGACCATCACCTATGTCGCCACGACCGCTGTTGTGGTCTTCTTCTCCGCTGCTTACGCCCAAAGCGTGCTCGGAGCCCTCACGGGAGCCGAGCTCCCTGGCTGGGCATGGTGGCTGATTCTCTACGCGGTCTTCATCGGACTGAACGCCCTTGGAGCACACGTCTCGTTCCGCTTTGCACTGATCGTTGCGATCATTGCCATCGCGATTCTGTTGCTGTTCTCGGTCATGGCGATCTTCTCGGGACTGTTCAGCTTCGACAACCTCTTCAACATCGCACCCGCTGAGGGCGGCAACGAATTCCTGCCTTTTGGCGTCATGGGAATTCTCTACGCCATTCCTTTTGCGGTCTGGTTCTTCCTCGGTATCGAGGAACTGCCTCTCGCTGCTGAGGAATCACACACTCCTGAAAAGGACATCCCTCGTGCGGGTGTGTGGGCTCGTGGAACCCTGATCCTCACCGGCTTGCTGGTGCTGTTCTTGAACACGGGTGTTGTGGGTGCCGAAGAGATTCGCGTCTCGGGTGAGCCTCTGCTCGATGGTTTCCGCGCAATCCTTCAGAATGACCAGCTGGCTGCAATTCTCGGCCTGATGGCTCTGATCGGTCTGTTTGCCTCGCTCCAGGGCATCATGTTCGCTTACGGGCGCAACATGTACTCCCTGTCTCGCGCTGGCTACTACCCTCGCGGACTCTCCGTGACGAACAAGAAGAACAGTCCTCTCGTTGCACTGATCGTTGGTGGAGCAATTGGTTTCGCATCGCTGGTGTTCATTGATGCCCTCGCAGCTCTCGGTGCCGAAGGCGCCAGCGCTGTGGCCGGTGCAGTGGTGCTCAACATCGCTGTGTGGGGTGCCATGCTCGCCTACGGTATGCAGGCAGCAGCCTTCTTGATCCTCCGCAAGAAGCTCCCCAACCTGAAGCGCCCCTATGTTTCTCCCTGGGGTGTCTTCGGTGGCTGGGCCGCTCTCATCATCTCTGGCATCGCGTTCGTCGGGTTCTTGATTAACCCAGCGTTCTTGCCAGCGATTATCGGTATCGCGGTCGTCTACATCGTGATGCTGATTGGATTCGCAGTCTGGGGTCGCCACCGCTTGGTGCTCTCCCCAGAAGAGGAATACGCGCTGAAGGCTCGTAGCGAGCAGTAATTCACGCGTGTCATCGCGGTGCGGGTCGGGAGAATTCCCGGCCCGCACTGTCCTTTACCCAGCAACTGGAACCAGAAAGTAACCCGTGACCCACGTCGGAGCCCTCGATCTCTTTCGCATAGGAGTAGGCCCCTCCTCGTCCCACACGGTGGGACCGATGAGGGCGGCCCTGACGTTCGCGCTGGAGGTCGACTCTCTGGGACTCACGCCCCAGGTCGCTGGCATTCACATCAGCCTGTATGGATCACTCGGCGCCACCGGTGCCGGGCACGGAACAACTAATGCCCTAGTTCGTGGACTCGCGGGTGACCAACCCGAATCGTGTGATCCGGACGTGCTGGGCACCGCATTCGACACGGCGGTCTCCTCCACTGGGCTGTCGTTCCTGGGGCGCACGATTCCTTTCTCCGTGAGCGATATCTCCTTTCATCCCCTCACGATGTTGCCCAAGCACTCGAATGGTATGAAGTTCCAGGCTCTGGCAAGCACCGGTGCGAGCCTGCTCGAGAGAGTGTATTACTCGGTGGGCGGTGGATTCATCGAAGGCGATAGCGACGCCGACTCGATTGCACCGGCAGATGCCGAGCGGGTTCCCTACGAATTCCGGAGTGCAGTAGAGCTCCTGGAGCACGTCCACGTAAGCGGTCTCAGCATCGCCGAGGTGACCATGGCAAACGACGCCTCCATTCACGGCGAGGCCGTCGTGCGAGAGAAGCTTCGTGCCGTGTGGAAGACAATGCGCGCCTGTATCGAACGCGGCCTCGCCACAGAGGGCGTCTTGCCCGGCCCCCTGACGGTGAAGCGCCGAGCTCACGCGATGGCAGCCTCACTCGCCGAGGCCGATGACCAAAGCGATCTCTCCGCACAGTGGCTTCAGGCATACGCGATCGCTGTCAATGAAGAGAACGCCAATGGTGGTCGGGTCGTGACAGCTCCGACTAATGGGGCTGCCGGGATCATTCCTGCCGTGGCGTATTGGGCCCAAGCATTCAAGAACATCTCCGATGACGACATCATCACCGTCTTTCTGCCGACCGCAGCAGCGATTGGCAGCCTCTACAAGAGAAACGCGAGCATTTCCGGCGCTGAGGCCGGTTGCCAGGGTGAAGTGGGTTCCGCCTGCTCCATGGCGGCCGGTGGCCTTACAGCCCTCCTTGGCGGAACGCCAGAGCAGATTGAGAACGCGGCAGAAATTGCCATGGAACACAACCTTGGCCTCACCTGTGATCCGGTCGGCGGTTTCGTTCAAATGCCCTGTATCGAAAGAAACGCCATCGCCGCCGGCACTGCCGTGGCAGCAACCAGGCTTGCCCTGTTAGGCGACGGGGCCCACAAGATAAGCCTGGACACCGTCATCGAGACGATGAGACAGACGGGTATCGACATGTCCCACAAATACAAAGAGACCTCTATGGGCGGTCTCGCTGTCAACGTGGTGGAGTGCTAGCCCTGGTCCTGCTACATGGTGGCGAGTGAGGGATTCGAACCCCCGAAGGCTGAGCCGGCTGATTTACAGTCAGATCCCTTTGGCCGCTTGGGTAACTCGCCATGCGCTCCCGACCGGTGTATTCACCAATCGGGTGCGCGGGATTCAGGATATCGGTATTTATGTCGCGGGAAAACCAGAGAGCCGTGACCGATAGCGACATTCTGGCTACCATGGGGGCATGGCTGATTCATCCTTTGACATCGTGAGCAAGGTCGACCCCATGGAGCTCGACAACGCCATGAACCAGGCAGAAAAAGAACTCACCCAGCGCTATGACTTCAAGGGCGTCGATGCCAGCCTGACCAAGTCAGGCGAAGCGATTCTCATGCAGGCGAATTCTGAAGAACGGGTGAAGGCAGTCCTCGATGTTCTGCAGTCCAAACTCGTGAAGCGTGGCATCTCTTTGAAGAGCCTCGAGACCAGCGAACCCGTGCTGAGCGGCAAGGTCTACAAGATCACGGGATCGATGAAAGACGGCATTTCGGGCGAGAACGCCAAGAAAATCACGGCCCTCATCCGCAACGAAGGGCCCAAGACCGCGAAAACCCAGATTCAAGGCGATGAGGTCCGCGTGACCTCCAAGAGCCGCGATGACTTGCAGGCTGTCATCTCTCTGATTAGAGGCGCGGACCTGGACTTTGATACCCAGTTCGTGAACTACCGCTGAGCTTCAGTGCGTGCCGGCTCGAGCAATCTCGAGCATCTCGTCGCGAGGGACGACTTTCAGGCGCTCGCGACCGCGCTCAGCGCCGAGCTCAAGCTCTTTGTGATCGAGTCGATGCCAGCCCTCGAGGTTCGTATACGAAATACCCCTCGAGTTCAGTAGCTCTATGACACTCGCCTCATCGGGCGCCTGCGGGGACCACCAGGAGGCCTGGTCTTTGACCAGGTGCTTGATGGTTTCCATCGCATCGCTCTTGGTGTGACCAATCAGGCCAACAGGGCCTCTCTTGATCCAGCCGGTGGCATAGACGCCAGGCACGATCTGGTTGTTGTCATCCATAACTTGACCCTCGTGGTTCGGAATAACGCCACGCCGCTCGTCAAAGGGGATGCCCGGCAGTTCACTCCCGAAATACCCGACCGCCCGGTACACAGCTTGAACGGGGACCTCGCGAATCTCTCCCGTGCCCCTAACACCGCCGGACCCATCGGCTTCGGTACGCTCATACCTAAACCCGGTCACGTGACTATCGCCCAGGACCTCAAGCGGTGAGGCATAGAAGTGCAGGTGGAGTCGCCTGGATGCCGTGCCGACCTCGCGCTCGCGCCATTGGGTGAAAACCTTGTTGATCACAAAGATCTGTTTGTTGGATTCAATGGCTGCCGCTGAGGCCTCATCGAGGACGAAATCCTCGTCATGAACGATCATGTCAACGTCACGAAGCTCGCCCAGTTCACGAAGCTCCAGCGGGGTGAACTTCACCTGCATGGGCCCTCTGCGACCAAAGACGTGAACGTCGGTGACCGGGGAGGCTTTCAGGCCCTCATAGACGTTGTCGGGAACTTCGGTCGGCAACAAATCTTCAGGATGCTTGGCGAGCATCCTGGCCACATCGAGTGCGACGTTGCCATTACCAATCACCGCAACAGACTGCGCGTCCAGCGGCCACGAGCGGGGAACATCGGGGTGTCCGTCATACCAGCTGACAAAATCAGCAGCTCCATAGCTGCCCTCCAGCTCGACACCCGGAATATCCAAGGTGTGATCGCGGATCGCACCCGTGGAGAAAATCACCGCGTTGTAGTGCTTTTTCAGGTCATCCAGGGTGATGTCGGTGCCGTAGTTCACATTGCCAAAGAGGCGAATCTGACCGGTGTCGAGAACTTCCCGCAGTGCAGTAATGATGCCCTTGATGCGCGGGTGATCCGGAGCAACGCCGTAGCGAACGAGGCCATAGGGCGCTGGCAAGCGCTCAAAAAGGTCGATAGAGACATCAAAAGAACGCTCGTGCTTGAGCAACATGTCCGCGGCATAGATGCCAGCAGGACCAGCACCCACAATCGCCAGGCGCAACTTAGACATAGAAAAAATCACCTATTTCGTAAATGACCAGGAGGCCACTCTAATTCAGTTAGTACGATCCACGACGGTATGGGCAAAGCGAATGAGGCCCTGACGAACGAGGTCATCGGGTGCCACTGAGAGCTCACCAATGGCGTCATCAGCCATTGCCCGAGCTGTGTCCATTGTCCGCTTCGTGACCGAGTGCTCCCGCAGCATGCGAATCGACTCTTGGAACTCTTCCTCGCCTGCATCACCGGATGTTCCGCGCGCTAGGCGCTCCAGCAGCGCTGCCGCCTCAGGATCTGTGGCTGCCTGCTCCTGCAAGTAGAGCATGGGCAACGTGGTGACGCCCCTGCGCACATCGGTCCCCGGTGGTTTTCCGGTTCCAGAACCCCGGGCACTCAAATCAATGACGTCATCGACAAGCTGGAATGCAACCCCGATTTTTTCGCCGAATCTGCGAACTGGCGCTACCAAATCTTCTGGGCCTCCAGACATGCGCAACCCAAACTCAGCCGCCAAAGCGATCAGTGAACCGGTTTTGTCCGACAGCACCCCCAGGTAGTGGGCGATGGGATCAGCGCCCGGCTTCGGGCCCACGGTCTCGCGCATTTGACCAAGACAGAGTCTCTCGAAGGTGGCTGCCTGCAACGTGATGGCCTGTGTTCCTAGCGACGCTACGAGCGTTCCCGCGCGGGCAAAGAGCAGATCTCCCGCAAGAATCGCGACCGAGTTTCCCCAGACCGTTTGCGCGGCCGAGATGCCGCGGCGCTGGGCAGCCTCATCCATCACATCGTCGTGGTAGAGGG
Organism: Pontimonas sp.; assembly: GCA_044237205.1. Lineage (GTDB taxonomy): Bacteria > Actinomycetota > Actinomycetes > Actinomycetales > Microbacteriaceae > Pontimonas. The sequence goes on from JBIIFP010000003.1 coordinate 13,747, forward strand.
TGGCAAGGTGGGTGAGTTCAATGACCTGGGCGGCCCGAATGACCTTGTCATTGGCGCCCTCCCCCCACTGTGAAGTGAGGAGAGTCAAAAGAGGGCGCACGCGCTTCCCCCCGGCATTGAAGAGGTAGCGGGCAACAGCATCGGCAATGTCTTCGGTGAACTTCAGTTCACGCTCCAGGCCGCTCTCCACAGCATCAAGGCCCTGGTCAAGGGCCTTTCCCAGCTTCTTTTCTTCAGCAGTGGCGCTCAGAATCGAGCCTCCGCCAAGGAACGACGCACCGCGGCCGGTCTGAGCTGCCGCTGGGGAACTGGGGTTCACGGGAATTCCTTGGATTAAGGCGAAGCGCCTGTTAGGGCTCCTGGACCGGGATAGCGACCGAGGAGGTGGAAGGTGATGCGGGTCGAGCACGCCGTTTTCCTACAGATTCACGCACTTTGGAATCTTCAGGGGTCCTGGCACGGTGCAGGGCAACAATGCCTCCGGTCAGATTACGGTATGCAACCCGAGTGAAGCCTGCGCCCCGGAGCCATTGGGATAACACCGACTGTTCTGGCCACTCCTGAATCGACTCCATCAAGTAGCGGTAAGAATCTTTGTGAGTGCTGGCCACTGAGGTAATCACCGGCATCAGATACTTCATATAGCTGTCATACCCGGCCTTGACCAGCGCCCCAGGCGGATGAGAGAACTCACAAATCACGATTCGCCCGCCTGGCTTCAGCACTCGATACATCTCGCCGAGGGCAACCTGGGGGTTACGGACGTTGCGAAGACCGAAACTAATGGTGACGGCGTCAAAACTGGCCGCCGGAAAAGGCAGTGCTTCGGCGTCGCCCACGATGAAGTCAATATCCGGGTGGCGCCTGCGCCCCTCGGCAACCATTCCGGGAGAAAAATCGAGTGCCACGACCTGGGCGCCGGCCCTGGCCAGCGCCTTCGAGGACGTTCCTGTTCCGGCAGCAACATCAAGCACCCGCTCACCGGGTTGAATTTTCAGTGCCCTCACCGTGGCAACCCGCCAGAGCACAGAGTTTCCCGCAGAAAGCAGGGCGTTGGTGCGGTCATAGCCTTTGGCGACCTCGTCAAACATTCCAGAGACTTCCTCTGGATTCTTGTTCAGGTCTGCGGTGGTCACGTGTTCCAGCCTAGTCAAGGACGACCGCCAGGATCCTGACAACCTTGGCGCCAAGTATTCCCTCAGCACCCGGGACTAATCTGGAGGCTGTGTCCACCACTACCCAAATTCCAACCCTGGTCGCAACGACTCGGGCAATGAGCCATGACGGCTCATTGACGGACTGGGTAAGCGCCGACAACCCGCTCACCATGCAGCGCCGTGGACACGGCCTCGTCGGCCTTGGCACCGCCCTAAGGCTCAAGTTTCGGGGTTCAGATCGCTTTAGGGAAGCATCGGCAGCCTGGCGAAACCTGGTGTCCCAGGCGCAGATTGATGACCCCGTCAACGAGCCGGGAACCGGCCTGGTCTGCATGGGCGCCTTCACCTTTGCTGATGATTCCCAGCACGAGAGCGTTCTGGTCATCCCCCGGGTGGTGATTGGTCGCCACAACGGAAAATCTTGGCGAACAGATATTTCCCTTGATGGCGAGGCTCACCCTTCACCGAGCTCCAAGCAATCAGCGCCCCCACAGTTGGAGCCCCTCTCCTGGGGGCCTGGACTGCTCGGCGAGGAAGACTATCTGCGCGCGGTGGAAGGGATTATTGCCCAGGTGCAAGAAGGCGTTGCCGACAAGGTCGTTCTTGCCAGAGACCTGGTTGCCCATGCCCCAGGGCTTCAGGACTGGCGCCAAGCACTGACCCGCCTTGCGGACGCATACCCCGACTGCATGACCTTTGCGATCGATGGTCTCGTGGGGTCAACACCAGAAACACTCGCCGTTGTTCACGACGGGAGGCTCAGTATCCGAGTCCTTGCCGGCAGCACAGCCCGCGGCGATAGCCCCGCCGCGGACCGAGCCAGAGCCGAAGCGCTGGCCACCTCATCCAAAGACAACGATGAGCACCGTTTTGCCGTCAACAGTGTGGTTCAGGCGCTGGAGCCCATCACCCCTCACAGCGCGGCTGACGAGCAGCCCTTCACTCTGAAACTTGCCAATGTCTGGCACTTGGCCACCGACATTGAGGCCACTCTGCCCGCAGGAGTCACCAGCCTCGAAGTGGTCGCAGCCATTCACCCGAGCGCCGCCGTGGCGGGGTCCCCCACGCCCGTGGCGCTCGAGATCATTCGCCACTCAGAGCCCTTCGACCGCGGCCGCTATGCGGGCCCGGTTGGCTGGATGGATGCCAGCGGCGATGGCGAATGGTCTATTGCCCTGCGGTGCGCCCAGTGGTCATCCGAGGGCACCATCACCGCCTATGCCGGGGCTGGCATCGTGGCAGATTCAGAACCCGCGTCTGAACTTTTGGAAACCAGGCTCAAGTTCAAGCCGGTCCTTGGCGCCTTTGGACCCCAGGGGGATTAGTTACCCCGAGCGATAGCGACATCAACGATGAGTCTGGCGTCACTAGCACTCAAGGCTTCGGCTAAATCACCGAGGTGGTTGACCAGGCGATAAGCCCAGCCATAGGCCTCGGCAAGGGCTTCCAGCGAGACCTCGTGGGGCGTCAAGAGAACCCGGTCACGGTCGTGTTGCGATGCGACCTGGCTGACTTCCAATTCGTCAAAAATTGTGCCACCGCCATCATTGGCAACAATCAGGTGCACGCGGGACGAGTCAGCAATTCCTGGCTCCACCAATAAGGAGCCCACATCGTGCAGGAGAGCCAGATCGCCCAGGAGCACGCGAGTAACACCGGTGGTAGAGGATGCGTGGGCAATACCCCTCGCCGTGGAGACCGTGCCATCGATTCCAGAGAGCCCGCGATTGGAAGAAACGGGGATGTTTTTCCCCGGCACAATCGAATCAGCAACCCGAACCATCCGAGACGCTCCAAAGACCAAGCGGTCGTGGGGCCACGTTGCCTCCCAGACCGCAAGCGCCAAGCTTTCCCTTCCCACGGGCTGCCGCAACACCTTCATTTCTTGAGTGGCAAAGGCGCTCCTGGTGGCGGGGTCATTGGAGGTGAGAGCCTCAATATCCGGTGCCACTGGAGTGATCCCCTCAAGCTGGGCTTCCTGGTACCGCCTGCCCGTCATCACCCAGGGCTTCACCCACAGCGCGCTCTCCTCCGGCGTTGTAGCGCGAGTGACCAGAACATCATCAACCACCTGGGCCTCTCGGCTGGGGTTAGCGGCCTCTAGCTCAGTGCCCTTCACCACAATCTGGGAGATATCAGTGCGCCCCAACAGGGCCGCCACCTCCCGGGAGAGTGTTGGCCGCCCCACCGTCACAATTCTCTGAATGCCACCCACTAATTCTTCGTCCCGCAGAACCTGGCGATAGGCAGGAACTAGGTGCGGCCCAAAGCGGGCGCCACTGACCACTTCAGCAATGAGCGGTGCCCCCAGCTCCAGTGCCAATGCTTCGGCCCGAGGGCCAGCACCATGCCCGGCTACCACCAGCGTGCCAGCCTCGGGTTCGAGGGTAAGAACACGAGGCGCACCCTTGTCGCTACTGGGGACTAGGACCTCGGGCAACACCAGAGAGCTCTCGGGTATGGCAGCACTCAGCGGCTCGCGAAACGACACACTGAGATAGGCGGGTCCGCCGCGATAAGCGGCGGTTGCGACCTCAGTAGCAATCCGCTTCGCATCCTCACCATCAGAAGCCGAGGGAGCTGGGACGCTCCAACTGGGAATCTTGGATCCAAAGAGCTCGTGCTGGGCCATTGTCTGATTAGCCCCCACCCCGTAAAGCTCTGCAGGGCGGTCTGCTGCCACCACAATGAGCGGAACACCCGCATGGAGAGCCTCAAGGACTGCAGGGAAGTAGTGGGCTGGGGCTGAGCCCGAGGTTGCAATACACACAGTCGGCCGCTTGCTCTCGAGTGCCAGCCCTAAAGCCCTAAATGCGGCAGATCGCTCATCAATCACCACGTGAACAGTGAGCGCGCCTTCGCAGGCTCGCTCCCAGGCGAGTGCGGCAAGCGCTAAAGCCTGAGATCTAGCGCCCGGTGAGACAACGACGTGAGAGACGCCCTGGGCAACAAGTTGACCCAGAAAGGCCACCGACCAGTCGGTGGCGGGCGAGGCGGTCATGAGTTCCGGGGCGGAGTGTCCTGGTCGGGTGAATCACCGGCCGGGCCCTTGGCACCTGGGCCTCCGGGGCTTTCATCGTCAAGCTTGCGAAGCTCCTCTTCAAGCCTGCGAATCCGCTCATCGGATTCTTCGCGGTCGATGGAGCTCAAGAATGTGGGGTTGTCATCGGGCGCATTGCCCACGGACCGTGCGGCCTTCGGCTTCCCGCGCACTTTGCCAATCACAAGCCACAAAATGGGGCCTAAAACCGGCAACACGACGATGACGGCAATCCAGAGAGGCTTCGGAAACGCGCGAACCCGAGGCGCATTCGTCATAAAGAGGTCGACGAGGGCGTAAATCGTGAACGCCACTACCGCGACGGAACCGATTACTATCCAACGAACCATAGCCACGATTGTACGCGCCTACACTGGGAGGATGACGCCCTGGATTCGCTACAGCATCATTCGTATCGGACTTTTCGCAGCAACATTTGCACTTCTCATGGTTCTCAACATCGTGTGGTGGGCCTCAGCCCTGCTGGCAACACTCATCGCCTTCGCCCTTTCCTACATTTTCTTTGTCCGCCAGAGGGACACGTTGGCCGAGGACCTAGCTGCCCGTCTGAAGCGCTCCCAGCAACCAGACTCTGACGCAGTTGCTGAAGACGCCCCAGACTCAGAAAGCAATGGCGGCAGCAAGTCCTAGCGCGTACACAACGGCGTTGAGGGACATGAGTCCAAGCGCAGTAATCAGTTCCTTTGGTGTTCGAGCGCCGAGCACAATAACGACGATCACCACAGTCACGATGCCCGTGACAAAAACCACGGGCGCCCAGATGAACACCAGCGACAGCATCCCGAGAATCACATAGGGCAAGAGCAACAGGACAACCAAGAGAATCCGGCTCGGCCGATCGCCTATGCGAACGGCCACGGTCTTCTTTCCTGCCTGCGCGTCCTGCTCACGGTCCCTAATGTTGTTGACCAGCAAGACAGCGCTCGCGAAGAACCCCGCCGCAGAGCCCGTCAGCCAGGTCTCCCCAGGAATGGAACCGACCATCACCCACGCCGTTCCGATCGTTGCAACCAGGCCAAAGAACACAAAAACGACAATTTCGCCAAGGCCCTGATAGCCATAAGGCGCACGCCCTCCGGTGTAAAACCAGGCAGCGACAAGTGCAAGCGCGCCGATCGCGAGGAATATCCAGAGCTGGCTCACCAGAACGAGGGCCACGCCTGCGAGCACTGCGACTCCGAACGAGATGAACGCAGCACGCTTCACCTTCGCCGGTTCCACCCGGCCAGAACCGGTCAGCCGAGTAGGCCCCACCCGGTTGGCATCTGTGCCACGGATGCCATCGGAGTAGTCATTCGCGTAATTGACCCCGACTTGGAGTGCCAGTGCCACCACAGCGCACAGGAGGAACAACACCAGATCAAAAGACCCTGCCCACTGGGCCGAACCAGCACCCAGGACCACCGGAGCCAGGGCAAGCGGAAGGGTCCTAGGCCTCGCCCCGGCACGCCAATCTGCAGCGCTCACGGCCTGAGTACTCATGCGTGGACACCCTCCGCCAGAGCGGTCATCGCTAGCCGGTCTGGTTTCCCAGAGCCGAGGAGAGGAATCGCGGGAACCGTGATGACTCGATCTGGTCGTGCTTCCGCGCCCAGCGCTCGCTGAACCGCAAGGCGAATTCTCACAAGGTCCACTACCTGGGTGGTCACGACCACCGGGACATGACCCCACTCGGAGTGGTGGGCGCCCACAACAAAAGCGTCGGCAACACCCAACTCGCGCTGGATGGTTTTTTCCACCGCTGCAAGCGCAATCTTCACTCCACCCGAGACAATGACGTCATCGAGGCGTCCATCCACCACGACGAGCCCCTCGCCAGTGACATGGCCGGCATCATCGGTGAGATACCAACGATCATCGCCATCCATTACGAAACTTCGTGCGGTGCGCTCGGGGTCTCCGACATATCCAGTGGCCAGCACCGAACCGGTGATGGCTAGTCGCCCCTCGATGTCACGAACACGGGTGTCACCAATGGGCCGCTGATTCCAGACACAACCTCCGGCAGTCTCCGATGAGCCATAGGTTCGAACCAGTCGATAGCCGGCATCAGCGCACCGGGTCACGAGCGTCTCCGGGATCGACTGGCCCCCCACGAGAATTGCGCTGAAGCCTCGCATCAGCTCGTCAAGTCCCGGCATACCAGGAGCATCATCCAGGATCCGCTGAAGTTGGGCGGGAACCACCGAGGTGTAGAGCGGTGCGCTCTGTGCCAGGAGCTGATCTGCAACACCAGTGATCACCACCGTGGAGAAAGGCTCGGGGTGAAGAGCAACAGCCGTGGTGCCGGCCACCAGAGAGCGGGTGACCACCTGAACACCCGCGATGTAGTGGGCTGGCAGGAGCTGGAGCCACTGCCCGGGGCCACCAAGTTCCTGGTGCGCTGCTTCAACACTGGCCAGCAGAGCCCGCGCACCCAGTGCCACTCTTTTGGGTGCCCCTGTTGTCCCACTGGTCTCAATAACCAGCGCGACATCGTCTTGCACCTCCATAGGAGCCGTCGCGGTGAGCTTTGCTCCACCGGGCCTCGGCAATACGGCTGGGCCACCATGGAACAAAGCCTCGTTCAGTGGCTCCTGAAGAGCGCGCGGGTCGGAGACATCAACAACTTTCAACTCACGCATCAGCGGTGCGCCCTAGATGTGCCAGGGATAGGGCGACCAGTCTGGAGCGCGCTTCTCGAGGAAAGCGTCCCGGCCCTCTGCAGCTTCGCTTGTTCCATAGGCCAGGCGAGTGGCTTCACCGGCGAAAAGCTGCTGCCCGACAAGGCCGTCATCCACGGCGTTCATCGCGAACTTGAGCATCCGAATCGCGGTGGGACTCTTGGTGAGAATGGTGCGAGCCCACTCGAGTGCGCTCGACTCCAGCTTCGCGTGCGGGACAACCGCATTAACCGCCCCCATCTCCAGCGCACGGGTTGCGTCATATTCCTGGGCCAGGAAGAACACTTCACGGGCAAACTTTTGGCCAACCTGTTTGGCAAAATATGCTGACCCATAACCAGCATCGAACGAACCGACATCCGCGTCGGTTTGTTTGAACATGGCGTGCTCTTTACTGGCGATGCTGAGATCACAGATCACATGAAGGCTGTGGCCTCCACCCGCAGCCCAGCCTGGGATTGCTGCAATGACGACCTTGGGCATAAATCGAATCAGGCGCTGGACTTCAAGAATGTGAAGTCGGCCACTGCGGTTCGGGTCAATACCCGAGGCATCGTCGGTGCTGGAGTACTGGTACCCATCAGCACCGCGAATGCGCTGGTCGCCGCCAGAGCTGAAGGCCCAGCCGCCATCCTTAGGACTTGGACCATTACCGGTGAGGATCACCACCCCCAGCGTGCTTTGCAGACGTGCATGGTCTAGTGCCCGATAGAGCTCATCCACTGTCTGTGGGCGAAAGGCGTTGCGCACCTCGGGGCGATTAAATGCGACCCGCGCAATCTGCCCATCAGCGCTCTGGTGATAGGTAATGTCCTCAAACTCGTCGTAGCCATCAACGGTGTGCCACACTGACGCATCAAAGAGCGGTGAGGGCGTGGAAGTCATGCCCTAAGCCTACGACGGGATAAGCATGGAAAACTGTGGAGCATGAGCTCCCCCTCTGTGCGTGACCTGCACGCCATCGCCCACGCAGTGTCGATTCCGATGACGACGCCGTTTCGGGGGATCACCACTCGCGAGGCTCTGATTTTTGACGCTCCCGACGGACCAGCCGAATGGAGCCCCTTCCTCGACTACGAGGACCCTGAGGCCACAACGTGGCTCGCCTCAACCCTCGAACAGGGCTTCCAGCAGGACCGGGTCCCCGCCACCGCCCCCGGCACCATTCGGGTCAACGGCACTGTGCCAGCAATCGACGCAGCACACGTGCCGGCTTTTCTGGCCGGGCTTGGATCACCGACCTGCGTGAAGGTCAAAGTCGGCGGCCCAGGATCCACCAGGGAGACCGACGTCGCCCGCGTTCGCGCTGTTCGCAACAGTCTCGGGCCAACCGGCCGGATTCGCATTGATGCCAATGGCTCCTGGACCCTGGATGAAGCCGAACATGCGATTCGAGAAATGGAACCCCTCGACCTCGACTACGTAGAGCAGCCGGTCGAATCCGTTGCCGACATGGCCGTTCTGCGCCAGCGGATGTCAGAGCTTGGAATCGGCATCGCCGCTGATGAGTCCATTCGCAGAAGCTCCGACATCGACACGGTGTTAGAAGCCCAGGCCTGTGATGTGGTGGTGATCAAAGTTCAACCACTCGGTGGAATTCAGAAAGCGCTGGGGGTTGCAGCGAAGGCTCGCGAGGCTGGATGCGATGTGGTCGTCTCTAGCGCACTGGAAACAAGCGTTGGGCTTCACTATGGAGCAAGGCTCCACCAGATTCTCTCGACCAACCAACCACAGAGTCTCGATGCTGGCCTTGGCACAGGCACATTCCTCGGGGGCGATGTTGTCAAACACCCACTCCACGCCCACGCAGGCGAGCTCCCCGTAACTCCCCCGGTTCTCGACCCCGAGTCTCTCCGCCGCTACGCAATGAGCGAGGATCGACGAGAGTGGTGGTTTGCCCGCCTGGAGCGCTGCCTGCGGCTGGTTTAGAGGCCTGAGTAAGAGTGAAGGCCTGTGAAGGCGATGTTCACCACGGTGTAGTTGAACAACACCGTTCCAAAACCAATAATTCCGAGCCACGCGGAGCGCGAGCCTCTCCAGCCGCGGGTGGCCCGAGCGTGGATATATCCAGCAAAGATCACCCAAATGATGAAGGTCCACACCTCTTTGGTGTCCCAGCCCCAGTAGCGACCCCATGCGCGCTCGGCCCAAATAGCGCCGGCGATCAAGGTAAAGCTCCACAACACGAAACCCACCACGTTGAGCCGATAGGCCAGAGACTCAAGAACGCTCGAGGCAGGAAGCGTCGTGAACAGCCCGGCCTTTGCCATCTGGCGCGCTTCAGAGCGTGCCCGCACCAACTGCAGGATAGACAGGCCGGCACCGAGGGCGAAGAACGCGGTGGCGGTGCTCGCTACAAAGACATGGATGACCAGCCACGCGGACTGCAGCGCTGGTGGCAATGGCACAACGTCAACATAGAAATTGACCGTGACGATGCCAAGCGATAGCAGCACAAAACCGGAGACAAAGGCGCCGAGGTAGGCGAGGTCCCGCCAGAACAGGGTTCCCAGGAATACCGCGACAATCAGCGCAGTCGCCGTCAGGCCAAACTCAAACATGTTGGCCCAGGGAACGCGCCCTCCGGCAATTCCCCGCAACACGGTTGCGGCCAGGTGGAAGATCCAGCCAACCACCAGAAGGCTCAGCCCAATCCGCTGGTACAGGGTTCCAGGCGCCCGCTTGGCACTGGGTTCATCACCTGCGGCTGGCGCCTCCATCGAGGATCGCTTGGCCAAATCCCAGGTGAAGAAAAGGAACGACACCGTATAGACGGCCATCGCTGAATAGACCGCAAACAACGACAAGCCGGCAAAGTCCATCATGATGACATCAGCTTATGGTCGTGTTCCTGGGAAAAATCAGCGACCAATCGCTCCAGTTCGCCAGCAAGGCCGGGATCATCCCCACGAGCAAGTGCTGCAAATTCGACCCGAATGGAACCCTGCTCATCAGCTTCGTGGACGCGAATCCACGCGCGGCGCCTCGTCACGAACAAGCTCACCACAAGCCCGCCGAGGATTACCGCTGAGGAGAGAGCAACGGGCAGCTGCGTGGGATCTCGATGAATGTCCACGCTAATGAACCGGGGCAGGGACGTGAATTCGATGGAGCCGCGACCTCCAGGCAAGTCCTGTGATTCGCCCAGGTTCAGGACGATGGAATCTTGACCGGTGTCACCACCGGTGACCTGGGTCAAGGAATCGGTGTCGAGGGAATACACGTTCCGGGGGATGCCTTCGTTCAGGCCCAGATCCCCTTCAAAAACATTGAAAGTCAGGACCGGTTGATCGGGCTCGGGATAGACCGATGTCAACGCGCCACTGGGCAACGCAACCGCCGAGGGATAGAGGAACCCAATCAACCCGGTTTGTGCCTTGAGCCCATCGGGCAACTTCACGACACCGATGCTCGTGAGGTTCGAGTCCTGTGGCAAGAAGGGAACCGGCTGGCTGAAGACCACATCGCCCTCTGCCGAGCGCACCGTTACCCAGGGAGCAAAACCGTTCCCGAGCAAGTAGACCGATGTTCCCTGGATATCCAGGGGTTCATTGACCTTGACCTGTGCCTCGCGGGAGGCGCCGTTCTCGGTCACCACCAGTTTCGCAGTGAAGTCCAGAGCATTGGCAACGCCGCTGGTCAGATCGAATTCATACTCGGGTTCGAACTCGTCCAGCGTGAGTGAATAGGGCTCGAGTGATTCTTCGGCAAAGAACCGGCCTGGATTAAAGAAGTCATAACTCGTGAGCTGATTCGTGAAGGTTTGGCCCTCGATGATGATGCGTTGACCGGAGTACTTATAGCCGGTGCCAGCAGCCAGCGCGATCAGGACCCCCACCAGGCCGAGGTGAAAAGCCAGGTTTGCGGTCTCCCGGAGATACCCGCGCTCAGCAGCAACCGCGCCCTCTTCTCGAGCAACGCGGTAGCCGGCCTTTTTCAATAACCCCTCGGCGCTAGTCAGCATGCCAGAGCGGTCACCCGAGACCTGAATCGAGCGGTAGTGCTCGAGCCGCTCGAGCCTCGAGGGCGTAGCGGGTGGTGGCTGGCGGAGCGCCTTCGTGTGGTGCTGGGCTCTGGGCAAAATGCATCCAATCAAGGACACAAACAGCAAGAGATAAATGGCCGAGAACCACACCGAGGTGAAGGTGTCAAAAAGCTGGAGGCCATCCAGAATGGCGAAGAGCTCTGGATCATCCCGCTCAAACTGGATGACACCATTCGGGTTACTGGAGCGCTGGGGCACTAGAGAACCGGGGATTGAGGCCAGGGCCAGGAGCAACAACAGCACAAGTGCAGTTTTCATGCTGGTCAGTTGGCGCCAAAAGAACCTTGCCCACCCCGAGGCGTCAAGGGTGGGTTGAGCAATGACTGCTGCTTGGCGACCATCGTCGTAATCAGAGGGGCGTAGTGGTTCCACTAATCACCGCCTGAAGGCTCGACATCCAGAACTGCCACACCCCGGTCACCATGGCCGTGCCAATGGCCATCAAAATCACACCACCAGCGATATTGATTGGCCGCATGTGTTTCTTCAACCAGCCCACAGCGCCGGTAACCCAGCCAAAGCCGAGCGCGATCAGGATGAAGGGCACACCCAATCCGATGCAGTAGGCGATTGCTAATGCGACCGCGCGGGGAATATCGCCGGCGCTCAGCGCCAAAGTATTGACAGCGATCAAGGTGGGCCCAATGCAGGGCGCCCAGCCCAGCCCAAAAACCACACCCAGCAATGGAGCGCCCAGATAGCCGTTCGCGGTGGCAAGCGGAAGCTTTGTCTGTCGCTGCAGGAACGAGACCTGACCAATGAAGACAAACCCCATCAAGATCACCAGCAGGCCGGCGAATCGGATGATGATGTCCATCCACCCGAGCAGAAGCAGGCCCAGTGACGCAAACGCCACCGAGAACCCGATAAAGACAGTGGAGAATCCGGTGATAAACAGCAAAACGCCGATCACTACCCGGGTCTTCGGCTTGGTGGCCAGTTCTGTGGTGGAAGAGAACCCACTGACATAACCGAGGTAGCCAGGAACAAGAGGCAACACACAGGGCGAGGCGAAAGCAACCAACCCGGCAAGCAGAGCAAGGGGAAGAGCCAGCAACAGTGGCCCGCTGAAGATCACCTCGCCGATGGAGTCCACTAGTTCGACTCCTCCAGAACGGACTCGATCATCCCGACCAGAACCTCTGGGTCGCTCAGGAGACCGGAGATGCGCCCGGCCACCCGCGCATCCTTATCCAGAACCAGCGTGGTCGGAACAGCGTTTGGTGCGATCGCTCCCGAAAACGCCAGGCGCACTGCACCGTCATTGGCATCCAACAGCGAGGGGTAGGTAACACCGAACTCCTTGGCGAAAGTCAACGCAGTGGGGGCCTGGTCCATGATGTTCACACCAATGAAGACCACATCGTGATCTCTGAATTCTTGATAGACGGCCTCCAGGTCGGCCGCTTCAAGGCGGCAGGGTGGGCACCCGGCATACCAAAAGTTGACCACGATGACGTGGCCCGCGTAGTCAGCGCTGACGAAAACATCGCCCGCGTCAGTCGAGCCGCTGAACTCCACCGGGGTGGCTCTGGAGTCCGGAGCGAGAATGGTGAGAGCACCATCGCCGGAGATGTAATTCTGACCGGTGCCCTCTCGATACTGAGCTGCTAGCTCGTCACCACTGCCGCTGCAGGCGCCGAGGGTGAGAGCCAGCGCCACTGCTGTGGCGAGGTGAAACGCGCGCATTTAAACGGCACCCGTGTCGATGGCATCCTCGAGAAGATCAGTTGCCGGCTCACGGTAGCTCTCTTCTTTCCACCTGGTACCGATTTTCCTGAAGCTTGTAATGCTCGAGAGGCCACACCGCCGCTCGTGGGGCATATGAGGTAGCGGAATTCCCGCTGCGGTTCTATGGAAGATCCAAATCGCAACCTGGTGACTTACTAAGGCCACTTCGCCTTCGTCCACCGAGTTCCAGGCGTGCTCCGCCATGTCCAACATCCTCTGGGAAATTTCGCGATAGGGCTCACCCCAGCTCGGCTTCCAGGGATTCCTAAAGTGCACCAAAATCGAGGGCTCCCGAAATACCCGACCGAGGCTCAATCTGGTTCCTTCAAAAACATTGACGCCCTCGTTCAAACGCTCGTCGACAGTAATGGGAACATTGGTCCGCTCGGACAAGGGTTTGGCCGACTCCAGCGCCCTCTGCAAAGGGCTTGAGAAGACCTTGGCGATCGGCCTGGTCGCTAACGCGCTCGCGGAGCGGTCAGCCATTTGCGTCCCGCGCTCAGAAAGGCCAAAACCCTCGAGTCGACCGTAAAGAATCTTGTCGGGATTGTGGACTTCTCCGTGGCGAACAAAGTGAATGAGGTCAGCGGGCACAAGCCCAAGTCTATGAGGACATGGCTTCAGGGACGCTGAGGCGACTTGTAGACTCGGCTCTTGTGACCTCACGTACTCGCATTGCCGATCTCGCCCATACGACCGACGGAACAACCGTGACCGTCGGGGGCTTCGTCGAGACAGTGCGCGATCAGAAGAAGGTCCAGTTCGTCATCCTGCGTGACGAGTCGGGTGCCGCACAGCTTGTGAACCCAGCACTTCGAGAGGATGATCCCGAAGCAGGCTCCAGTCCTGAGAGACGATCGCTCACTGACGCCATCTCAGCCCTCGCCTCTGGCTCATTCATTGAGGTCACGGGTGAGCTCAAGATTGACGAGCGCGTGAAACTCGGTGGTCTCGAAGTCAAGATGGCCTCGATGGTCGTCACCGGAGCAGCAGAACCCGAGCCCCCGATTGCCGACGACTCGAGCGTTGACAAGCGCATGGACTGGCGTTTCCTTGATTTGCGCCGGCCTGGGGCCAGCCTCATCTTCCGCGTCCAGACCACTTTTGAACACGCAATGCGTCAGTGGTGGGTTGAGCGCGACTGGATTGAAATCCACACCCCCAAACTGATGGCGAGCGCGAGCGAATCGCGCGCCGAGCTCTTTGAGGTCGGGTATTTCGACACGACCGCCTATCTCGCGCAGAGCCCCCAGTTCTTCAAGCAGATGGCGCAGCCCGCAGGCTTTGGCGCGGTCTTTGAGATCGCGCCAGCCTTCCGTGCCGATCCTTCCTTCACCGCTCGGCACGCCACAGAGTTCACGAGCGTTGACGCCGAAATGAGCTGGGTCGAATCGCACCACGACGTGATGGCCATGCAGGAACAGCTCATCACCGCCGGTATCACCGCGGTGGTGGAGAAGTATGGCGACCAGGTGCGCGATGTTCTTGGCGTCGAGCTCGCTGTTCCCACTACCCCGTTCCCTCGGGTGACCCTCGCGGAAGCCCGCGACATTGTCGCGGCTGGTGGTTACGACCTTCCCCGTGCTGATGGCGACCTAGACCCCGAGGCGGAGCGTCGCCTGTCCGCCTACATCCAGGAAAAGCACGGTCATCCCTTTGTGTTCGTGACCGACTACGACACCTCAATCCGGCCTTTTTACCACATGCGTCACGCCGACAACGATGGCCTCACCAACTCCTACGACCTGCTCTATCGAGGAACCGAAATCTCGACCGGTGCGCAGCGCGAACACCGCATTGAGGTCTTGGAGGCCCAGGCCAAAGATAAGGGCATGGACGTCGATGAACTTGGCAGCTACTTTGACTTCTTCCGCCACGGCGTTCCTCCCCACGGCGGATTTGGCATGGGCCTGGCCAGGGTCATCATGCTGATGCTCGAACAATCGAGCATTCGCGAGACGACCTTCCTCTTCAGAGGGCCAAACCGCCTTCTGCCCTAGGGCCGTCTAATCCCGAATCGGTAGAGCCTGGGTCGTCCACTCGAGCTCAGCCTCGAGGCGCCTGGCAAAGTCCGCAGCAACCCGGCTGAGAACCTCTCGATTGGCATGCTCAATATCGAGGGTGACGGGGAGATCCTCACCAAACTTTGGCACCTCAATACTGAGCACAGCGCTCTCGGGAAGCGCAAGCGTCGCATCCGCCGGGTCATCAAAAATCAATTGCACACCAAGGGTGTTGGAGAGAAGCGCTAAGGCCTCGGCCTTCGAGAGGAACACGCTGGTGACAAGGCTGAGGGTTGCCATCACGCCACACCTTTCTGGGCCTTGCACGCCGCAGAGCAGTAGAGAACGGAGTCCCAGTTCTTCGCCCACTTCTTGCGCCACTCGAAGGGGAGCCCGCAGACAACGCAGGTTTTTGGCTCAAAGCCGTTCTTCGTCTTCGCAACCCTCGACATGCCTTGACCCTATGTCACTGGCCCCGGAGGTCTTCTTACCGGGAGCTAATCGACTGGAACTTTCGAATGGAGAGTGGGACAAAGATGGCCAACATGATGGCCATGCCAATGATCACGGTGGCAATTGGGTTCTGTGAGGTCCAGGCATCGCCAATCGGTGCTTCCGGTGGTGTGTTGCCAAAGAGATCCCTGGCTGCCTGCACCAGGGCAGAGACCGGATTCCACTCCGCGAAGACCCGCAGCGGCGTGGGGAGGGTGTCGGAGGGAACGAAAGCGTTCGAGATGAAGGTCAGCGGAAAGAGAACCAAGAACGACACGTTGTTGATGATCTCGGGGCTTCGCACGCTCATTCCAATAAACGCCATCACCCACGAGAACGAGTAGGCGAAGAGCAACAGTAAGACCACAGCAAACACGGCCTCGGCGAAGCTCGAACGCACCCGCCACCCCACAATGAAGCCGGTAACCATCATGACGAGCATCGAGCTTGCGTTAATGACCATGTCGCCGTTGGTGCGGCCCACCAGGACGGCTGCCGGATTCATCGGCAAAGTCCGGAAGCGGTCAATAATCCCGTCCTTGAGATCTTGGGCCATGGCTGAGCCCGAGTAGGTGGAGCCAAAGACCACCGTCTGGGCAAAGATTCCCGCCATCAAGAACTCCTCGTAGGAGCTCCCCGGGATATCAATGACCCCTCCGTAGACATAGGTAAAAAGAAGAACAAACATGATCGGCTGGATCAGCGTGAAAACCAGAATGTCTGGCACACGCTTGATCTTCAAAAGATTGCGTTTGGTGGTGACCCACCCATCGGAGAGGAAGCGGCCAATCGGAGTGCCGGTGGGAGTCAGTGAGGTGCTCATGCGTTCTCCTCCTGCAGGGCTGCGTGGCCAGTCAGCTGCAAGAAAACGTCATCGAGCGTTGGGCGCCGCATTCCGGCGTCGTTCAGCTCAACGCCAGCATCGGCCAAATCTTTGAGAACCTTCTGGAGCGTTTTTGCGGCGTTCTCCACCGGGCCAACCAGAGTCCTGGAGTCAGCTCCCGAGGTGATGTCCCCGGTCACGTGACGGGCGAGCACAGATCTGGCTTTCTCGATATCCGCGACATCGTGCACCGTGACTTCAACCCTTTGCCCGCCCACCAGAAGCTTCAACTCATCACTGGTGCCCTGGGCAATCACCCGACCCTCATCGATCACAGCGATGTTGTCCGCCAATTGGTCGGCTTCCTCTAAGTACTGGGTCGTCAACAAGACTGTTGTTCCCTGGCCGACCAGGGTCTTGATGACTCCCCACAGCGCGAGCCGGCTTCTCGGGTCAAGACCGGTGGTGGGTTCATCGAGGAACAGCACCGGTGGGTTCACCACCAGAGCGCCCGCTAGGTCAATCCGGCGCCTCATACCACCAGAGAATCCCTTCACGACGCGGTCTCCAGCCTCCACCAGATCAAACATGTCGATGAGTTCTCTCGCCCGCGCCTTCGATTGGGCTGGGGAAAGGTGGTAAAGGCGACCCACCATGTCGAGATTCTCAAAGCCAGTGAGGTTTTCATCCACCGCCGCATACTGGCCACTCACCCCGATCATCCGACGGATGCTCTCGGGGTGAGCCACAACATCAACACCGTTGATGTTGGCGGAGCCCGAATCCGGTGTAATCAGTGTGGTCAGAACTTTGACAGTGGTCGTTTTCCCCGCGCCGTTGGGGCCGAGCAGCGCTTGCACTGTGCCCTGAGGAATCTGCAGGGAGAGTTTGTCGAGCGCGGTGACGGTCGTCTTGCCAGCCTGGTAGGTCTTGACCAGGTCACTGGCCTCAATGAACGCGCTCACGTTGCTGCTTTCTGCCAGAAGGCTCTGCGGTCCCTAGTTCTGCGGGAAACCGAGGTTCAAGCCACCGTGGCTGGGGTCCAACCAGCGGCTGGTCACCACTTTGGTGCGGGTGAAGAAGCGGAAGCCCTCTTCACCGTGTGCTCGGGAATCTCCGAAGAGCGAGTGCTTCCAGCCACCGAACGAGAAATATGCAACGGGGACCGGGATCGGCACGTTGATACCGATCATGCCGACCTGAACTTCGTTCTGGAAACGCCTCGCAGCGCCACCATCGTTGGTGAAGATCGCCGTTCCATTTCCAAAGGCGCCGGAGTTAATGAGCTCCAGACCTTCTTCATAGGACTGAACACGAACCACAGAAAGAACTGGTCCAAAGATTTCGTCCTGGTAGACCTTGCTGGAGATCGGGACCCGGTCAATGAGGGTGGGGCCCAACCAGAAACCACCGGGCTCGCCATCTGGCTTCACGTCGCGACCATCGACAACGACCGTGGCGCCGTCTTTCTCAGCGATCTCGATATAGGAGGCGACTTTGTCACGGTGGACCTCGGTCACCAGAGGGCCCATGTCGCAGGAGCGACGACCATCGCCGACCTTAATGCCGGCCATTTTCTTGGCAATGGCGTCGATCAGTGGATCAGCAATGGGCTCCACGGCCACAACAACCGAAATGGCCATGCATCGCTCACCAGCAGAACCAAAACCAGCATTGACGGCCGAATCTGCCACAAGGTCGAGGTCGGCATCGGGAAGCACCAGCATGTGGTTCTTTGCCCCACCCAAAGCCTGAACTCTCTTGCCGGCCTTGGCACCCGTCTCATAGACATAGCGCGCAATAGGGGTTGAGCCCACAAAGGAAATCGACTGCACATCCGGGTTAACCAGAAGCGCGTCCACGGCTTCCTTGTCCCCGTGAACGACATTGAACACACCATCGGGCAGGCCTGCCTCGGTGAGAAGCTCGGCGACCCAGTTCGCCGCAGAAGGGTCCTTCTCGCTCGGCTTCAAAATCACGCAGTTACCGGCAGCGAGGGCAACCGGGAAGAACCACATCGGCACCATGGCGGGGAAGTTGAAGGGACTAATGATGCCCACAACGCCCAAGGGTTGCTTGAGTGAATACACGTCCACGTCAGTGGACGCGTTCTCCGAGTACTCACCCTTCATCAGGTGACCAAGACCGCAGGCGAACTCCACAACCTCTTGGCCGCGCTGAATCTCACCCATCGCGTCAGAGAGCACTTTGCCGTGCTCGGCGGTAATGATGGCGGCCAGCTCCGACTTCTTGGCCTCCAGGAGTTCCCGGAAGCGGAACATCACGAACTGGCGCTTAGCCACCGACAGGTCTCGCCATGCGGGAAACGCTGCGGTGGCAACGGCAACGGCCTTGTCCAAATCTGCCGCACTGGCCAGCGCGACCTCTTTCGAGATGGTTCCCAGCGCCGGGTCATAGACCGGCGCGGTGCGCTTGGAGGAACCGGCAAACGCTGTGCCGCCTACGTAGTGAGAAACAACAGCCATAACCCAGGTCACTCCTTATAAGAACGAGGAAAAAATCTCTTACTGACTCTATCTTTTCTAAAAGCTAGAGGCGTCGATGACGAAGCGATAGCGAACGTCGCTATCAACGACGCGATCCCACGCTTCGTTGATCTCCTCGGCCTTGATGATTTCGATGTCAGACCCAATGTTGTGTTGGGCCGCAAAATCGAGCATCTCCTGGAGCTGGCCGACTGGACCAATCATGCTGCCGGCGATCCGACGACGCTGCGCCAGCATGGAGAACGCCTTGATCGGGTAGGGCTCAGGAGCCAGTCCCACCATGACGAGGGTGCCATCCAACGCAATGAGCTCCAGGTAATCATTCAAGTCGATCGGCGCAGACACGGTATTGATGATGAGATCAAACTGCTTCTTGTGGGTCTCGAAGACCTTGCCATCGGTGGTGACAATAAAGTCGTCCGCGCCCATTCCCACGGCATCGACACGCTTGGACTCAGAGTGCGAGAACACGGTGACGTGTGCTCCCAGGGCACTCGCCAACTTAACTCCCATGTGACCAAGCCCACCGAGGCCGATAATTCCCACTTTTTTGCCTGGGCCAGCGCCCCACTCTTTGAGGGGTGAATACAGAGTGACGCCAGCACACATGAGTGGTGCGGTGGCGGCTGGATCCAAAGAATCAGCAACGCTCACGACATAACCCTGGTCAACAACGATCCCGTTGGAATAGCCGCCCCTGGTGATGGATTTCCCATCCCGCTCTAGCGCATCGAAGGTGCCAATCATTCCCTCGCGGCAATAGTTGCTCATCCCGGCCTTGCAGTTGTCGCAGGTGCGGCAGGAGTCGACATAGACACCAACACCCACTCGCTGGCCCACAGAAAAACGCGACACGTTCCCGCCAACAGCGGTGACTCGACCGACAATCTCGTGGCCTGGGACCAAGGGAAAATTGATGTCGCCCCATTCACTGCGACCGGTGTGAATGTCAGAGTGACAAATCCCCGACCAGTCAATGGCGATCTGAACGTCATCGGCGCCCACATCGCGCCTCTGGAAACTCCAGGGAACGAGCTTCTCTTTTTCGGCCATTACGGCATATCCACGAACGTCCATCGTCTTCTTTCGTCAGCTTTCTGAGGCGTTCCCCATTATGTCGCAGTACTCCTAGGCTTAGGCGATGACCACCGCCACGCTAGAAATCACCACCATGGCTCATGGCGGCTCAGGAATTGGCCGCCTCGATGGGCGTGTGGTCTTCTGCCCGGGGGTAATTCCTGGCGAAGTGGTCGAGGTTGAACTGGTCGAGACATCCAAGAAATCTCTCTGGCGTGCTCAGCCAATCAAGATCATCAGCGCAAGCGAACACCGTGTTCCCCACATCTGGCCAGAGGCCGATGTCAGGCGTCCGTGGCCACAGCGCGCGGGTGGCGCTGACTACGGGCACATCGCCCTTAGTCACCAAAGGGAACTCAAAACCGGGATTCTTCAGGACTCACTGCGCCGATTTGGCAACCTTGAGGGCGACCTGGTTGATAACGCCACCGTCCAGGGTGTCCCAGGCGATGATGAGCGTGGCGGTCTTCACTGGCGCACCAGGGTTACCTTGCACGCCAATGAGGCAGGCGAACTGGGCCCCTATGCCGAGCGCTCCCGAACCGTGATTCCGGTGTCAGGTCTGCCTTTGGCCTCACAGCCCATCGGCGACTCCGGTGTCTTGGCCACTAAATACGTGGGGTCGACCACCGTTCGCGCTCTCGACACCGGTGGTTCCGGGGTGCGACTCGTGGTCGACAAACAGACCCCCGCAGACATCGTGGAGCGCGTCGGCGATGTGGAATTTGCCCTCTCCGACCACTCGTTCTGGCAGGTTCACCAACAGGCCCCTGCGATCTTGAGTGGCGCCGTCACCCGCGCCATCAGGCCCGAGCGACTGGTGCCCCGTGCCGAAAACCTTGATCTCTACTCGGGCGTTGGCCTTCTTGGGCACGCTCTGGCATCGATCAGCCCCGAGCGTGTGAACCTCACGGCCGTGGAATCGGATGAGCTTGCCACCAAATATGTCGGCAAGAACCTCGATGGGATTGCTGATGTCACGGCGGTGAGCGCCCAGGTGCATCGCTGGCTGGAAAGCGCAGTGCAAGGTTTAGGACAGAACAATGCCGACTCATGGCGCCAGGCCACCGTGATTCTCGATCCGCCTCGGAGCGGAGCGAATTCAGAAGTCATCAGTTCGCTCGCCGACCTAGGGGTGGCCACCATCATTTATGTGGCGTGTGATCCAGTCGCATTGGGCCGTGACGCCGGACTGCTCGCCCAAGTGGGCTATGAACTGGTCTTCCTCGAGGCTTGGGATCTGTTCCCGCACACCCACCACATGGAATCCATCGCCACCTTCATTCGAACCTAGGAACGACTGTGCCCACGCTTTACCTCGCCTCTACTTCGCCGGCTCGGAAACAAATTCTGCACGACCTGGGGCTGCGCGCCACGGTCATCGCACCAGAGCTTGATGAGGAACGAGCAGTCACCGAGATGACCGAAGAGCGAACGCCGGAGGCCATCGCTCTTCATCTCGCCAGGCTGAAGGCGGAAAGTGTTCTCGACCCCTCACTCGATGGGCTGGTGATTGGTGGCGACTCGGTCTTTCACTTCGAGGGCCAGAACTATGGCAAGCCCCTGGTTCCAGAGGTTGCCAAGGAGCGCTGGCTAGGAATGGTGGGCAAGAGCGGAACACTCTTTTCTGGCCTCTGGGTCATTGATCACACGGGCGGCAGCGTTATCGCAAGCGCTGGGGAAGTAAGCCACGCGAGTGTGCACTTTGCCCCCTCCATTGACGAGCGCGACATCGATGCCTATGTGGCAACGGGCGAGCCCCTCCAGGTGGCTGGGGCTTTCACCCTCGATGCCAGGGGCGGTGCACTCATCGACAAGGTGGAGGGCGACCCCCACGCTGTGGTCGGAATGTCCGGTGCCTCACTGCGTCGTCTGATTGATTCTCTGGGCCACCGCTACACGGACCTCTGGAAGTAGAGCGTCTCTTGGGGGTTGTTTGCGTGTCGTTAAGGGTGCACTAACTCCCCGCCAACCCAACAAGACTTAGGTTAGATGAAATGAAACTTTTGGGGCTCTACGCCCGCTGTGTTCACGCTCTACGCTCACTCCTCGAGCGACGCGGGTTACTTCAACGACTCGATGAGAAAGCCACGACCTCAACTCGGGCCCTATGGGTTCGATCTCTCCTGTCAGTCATGGACTTTGAGGACTTCACGAAACTTGACCTTCCGTGGTGGACCTTTGCCGCAAGTCAAGACGTCAGCGACTTTCTTGCGCAGCGTCCCGAAGCCCGAGTGCTCGAATGGGGATCAGGCTCATCAACGGTGTGGCTGGCCAAACGCAGCGCCTCCGTCACGTCGATTGAGTCCGATGCCGGATGGGCGCAGATGGTCTCGGCCTCCGTGCCAGAGCACGTCACCATCGTGACGCCCCCGGTTCCCGGGGCAACTAGATCAACCCGCACCCGGTCCCAGCGATGGGGCTATCGGTCGCTCGACTTCAGCTCGTATGTGAATGCCATCGACTCTGTTCCGGGGGACTTTGACCTCATAGTCATTGACGGTCGTGCTCGGGAGGCGTGTTTCGAGAGGGCACTACCCCGACTAGCCCATGGGGGACTCATCGTCTTTGACAACACCAACCGCCGTCGATACCGCAGGGTCCTCGGGCGCCACCACGGGAACATTGCAGTGACAATCTCACGCGGACTCACACCGATCCTGCCCTGGCCCTCGACCACAGCACTGGTGACCCGAGGGGCTAGCTAGGCAGCGATGAGTTCGGTCGCACGGCTCGAGAGGACACGCTCGTAGTGCCCCAATAGCGCCTGGTTGTTCTTTTCCCACGACTTGTCAGCGACGGCCCGATAAGCCTCTTGCGACATCCCGTGAAGGAGCGCCTCGTTGCCAGCCAGGTTCTCCACGGCTTCCCGGAACGCTCCCCATCGCGAGTGATCGACGAGGTAACCGTCGATTCCCTGTCGAACCAGATTCCGCTGGCCGCCAATCGAGGGCGCAATAACCGGAAGACCCGAGGCGTGAGCCTCTTGAATCGTCTGCCCAAAAGTCTCTTCAGTGCCGGCGTGAACAAAGATGTCCATTGCCGCGTAGGCATTCGCGAGTTCATCGCCGGAGAGGCGACCGGTGAAAGTGACGGGATAGCCGGCGAATCGGTCCTCCAACTCCGCGCGATCCGGACCATCGCCGACAATCACGATGCGGGTGTTAGGAATCCCACACAGCTCAACGAGTCGGCCAACCTGCTTCTCTGGAGCAAGTCGACCCACGTAACCAACAAGGCGCTCGCCCTGTGGCGCCCACGCTCGCCGAAGTTCATCTACCGCACGAGTTGCGCGTCGCCTTGGAGAAAACAGCTCGAGGTCAACCCCGCGCCCCCATACCTCAACGCGTGAGATGCCGAGCGACTGAAGTCGGTCAACTCCGTCCTGGGTGGGGGCGAGATTGAGAGTCGCAAGCTTGTGAATGCTCGCAGTCATGGCATCCACGATGGTGGTGGCGAAATCTAGGCCGTAGCGCTTCATGTAGCCGGCAACGTCGGTTTGGTAAATCGCAACAGTGGGGACTCCCCTCCTGTGTCCGTACGAGATGGCCTCGCCGCCCAACCAAAAGGGCGCAGCCACGTGAATAACATCAGGCGCAAACCGGTCCAGCGCAGCCGAAATCAGCGGAGTGGGGATTGCCACAGGAAAACCGCTGACAACAACCGCTGGGCTTTTGATAACGGGGACCCCGCGGTAGCTGGGGCCCTCGGCGGTGGGGGCAACCACGAGGACCTCATGGCCGCACCCCAAGAGAGTGTCAATAACGCGGAGGACAGAGTTGGTAACGCCATTGATGGAGGGGAGAAAGGACTCCGTGACAATGGCAACCCTCATCTGGCCACCCCGGCCTGGAGACGCTCTCGCCCAACAGCCATGTAGTAGCGCGCGAAATCAAGCGACGACTTCACCATCTGGACGCGCTGGTCGTCAGACTGCGCTTTCGCCGTAGACACCTCGGCGATGACGTGCCCGCGGAAGCCACTCTGCGCGAGCAGCTCAAGTGTCTCACCCACCGGCTGGGTGCCTTTGCCCGGGAGCAAGTGCTCGTCGAAAAGGTGGAAGTTCTCCTTGGGGCTAGTTCCGTCACACAAGTGAACGTGCGCGAGTCGCTCACCCCATTGACGGGCAAGCCGCAGTGCGCTGACGCCCTGCATGGCTGCGTGGGAAAAATCGAGGGTCAACGATGGGAGGTCTAGTTGCCCCGGGTCCCAACTTGGCGCATAGGCCTCGATGTTGATCGACGATGCGGCCCAACCAAACATGTTCTCCACGGCCACGGTGACGCCGTGACTGTCAGCAACCTCGTGGACAACTTTCTCAAACCGCCTGGAATAGAGCATCTGCCAGCGAAAGGGTGGGTGGACGACAACGGTGTCCGCACCGAGCATGACTGCCAACTCTGCGCTCCGCTCCAGCTTCTGCGCCGGGTCATAGCCAAATACACCGTGGGTGAGCAGCAGGACTGGCGCGTGAATTGACACAATCGGGAGGTCAAACCGGCGCGAAAGAAAATCAAGGACCCTAGGATCCTGCGTTTCCCGCGCATTGGTGACCATGATTTCCATGCCCTCGGCCCCGGCGTCTTTGGCCAACCGAAAGGAATCTTCCAGGCTCTGTGGAAAGAACGAGCTTGTGCTTACGCCGATGGTGTACATGTCTCACACGCTAGGAACAACAGGCAAACCATTCGGAAAGTTCTGGTTACGTGTTGGCCACCATTTAGGTTAACCAGCGCAATACTGTGCCTGTGGAATTAGATACCTGGCTGCTCTACACGATTGCGGCGTTGGGGCTCTCGCTCACTCCTGGGCCCAACGGTTTGCTTGCCCTCACCCACGGTGCCCTGTATGGCGTGCGCAAGACACTCTTCACGATTGCCGGTGGCGCGCTCGGTTTCACCATCGTGATTGCCCTGTCGCTCTTTGGTATCGGCGCGTTGTTGGCAGCCTCTGCCGAACTCCTGATTGTTCTGAAGTGGGTGGGTGGCGCCTATTTGGTCTGGCTAGGAATTCAGGTCTGGCGTTCGCCACCGCTGGGCATGGACAACAGCGCAGTCGGCAAAACCGTGACTGGCACGGCGGTGTTTCGCCAAGGGCTCTTGGCTGCTGTGACAAACCCCAAGGGAATCCTGTTCTTTGTCGCTTTCTTGCCACAGTTCCTCACCACTGATCTCCCTCTTATTGGCCAATTTGTGGTGATGACCCTCACGTTTGTCGGCATTGAGATTCTTTTTGAACTATCCGTGGCAGCGGGATCGGCCAAGATTCAGCCTTTCCTCACGAAGTTCGGCAAGCGCTTCAACCAGGTGTTTGGTGGCGTCTTTATCGCCATCGGCATTGCTTTGCCGCTGCGCGGCTAAGCCTGAGAACCTAGGCTGGGGAGATGAATGCCACCCCGTTT
This sequence comes from Pontimonas sp., assembly GCA_044237205.1. Taxonomy (GTDB): domain Bacteria; phylum Actinomycetota; class Actinomycetes; order Actinomycetales; family Microbacteriaceae; genus Pontimonas. The sequence continues at coordinate 38,707 of JBIIFP010000003.1, forward strand.
AGCCTCGAAGGCTCTGCCGCACTCATCACCGGCGCCGGCAGTGCCAGCGGCATTGGCTTTGCCACCGCCAGGCTCATGGCACAGCTTGGCGCCGAGGTGATCCTCACGGGCGCCAGCGATCGAGTGTTGGAGCGGGCAGAAGAACTGCGTGCAGAAGGACACCTCGTCCACGCCGTAGTGGCAGACCTGACCACCGACGACGGCATCGCAACGGTTGTGGCGGCATCGGGAGCCACCAGTAACCCGCTGCGAATTCTTGTGAACAACGCGGGCATGACCAGTGTGAACGCCCCGATGGAGACCACCGGTGAAAGCGCTGGGATTGGGGGAACCAGCCGAGAGGCCTTCGAGCTTGCACTCTCGCGAAATCTGACCTCGGCGTTCATGGTCACCAAGGCATTCTTGCCAACGATGAGATCGCAGGGCGATGGCCGCATCATCATGGTGACCAGCGTGACCGGGTCTGTGATGGCCATGAAGAACGAGGTTTCCTACGCGGCATCGAAGGCCGGGCTTCGGGGACTCATGACAGCGCTGGCTTTGGACGAGGCGCCCCACGGGGTCACCGTTAATGCGGTGGCACCGGGGTGGATCGCGACTGAGTCTCAAACCGATTCCGAAAGAGCAGAAGGCTTAGTGACACCAATGGGTCGGTCCGGTTCGCCTGACGAGATTGCCTCAGTAATCGCCTGGTTGGCATCCCCCAGCGCCTCGTACATCACAGGCCAGACCATCGTGGTGGATGGCGGGAACTCGATTGCAGAAGAGCGTGCTTAGCGGCCTTCTTTTTTCTTGAGCGCCATTCCCGCAAAGAACTCCCAAATCAGGCGGTGCGCGTTATTCACTGTCACATCCGCGTGGTCATAGGCAGGTGCGACCTCCATCACGTCGAAGCCGACAACATCGAGTTCCAGAGTGAGCCTGCGGATAATCCGCAGAAGGTCAATCGGGGCAAAGCCACCTGGCTCAGGAGTTCCCGTTGCCGGGGCAAAGCCCGGGTCCAGGACATCGATGTCTATCGATATGTAGGCCTTCGGGCCTTTAGCTTTGGCCTCTTTGATGACATCGTCCACAACAGGCATGGTGCCCCGCTCCCAGAACTCCTGCATCATGAAGTGCTTGAGCTTGTTCTCGCGCATCCACTTCTGATCCTCCTCACCCGGCCAATACCCTCGCAGGCCAAGCTGCAGGAACCGGTCGCCAGGAATCGCACCGGATTCAATAATCCGCCGCATCATGGCGCCGTGGCTGGCGAAGTTTCCCTCGAGCTCATAGGCGGTGTCGGCGTGAGCGTCGAAGTGAATCATGACAACGTTGCCAAACCCGTGCTGTTCACAGACCGCCGTCACAGCCGGGAAGGTCACCGAGTGGTCGCCACCCAGCACCACGGGAACAATGCCTCGGCGGGTAACTTCACTGACACGGTCATAAATTGCCTGGCGAGATTTTTCCCACATTCCATGGCTGGTGATCGCATCGCCAAAATCGACCACGTTCAAGTGATCAAAAATCTCCACGCCGAGGTCGAGGTGATAGGTGCCGGGGTCATACGCGTTTGCTCGCAGTGCCCTCGGACCAAAGCGGGCGCCTGGTCGATTGGTGGTGCTGTCATCCCACGGGGCACCCACGACCGCGACATCGGGCTTGATGGCATCAAGTTGTGAGGCCTCCGTCACGAAGGGGCGCATACCAAAGGTGGGGATGCCCTGGTAGGACGGTGAATCAAGCTGTTCGCGCATACCCGGCGGGATGAAATCAGAGGAACTCATTCCCCAAGGCTAAGCGGAAATCGTCCAGACTAGACGCATGACCACCGTCGATTCGATTATCGAGTCCTTCCCAGAAAAGCAGGCCGCAGCGTTGGCCGCGGTTCGCTCCGGGCTTCACGACCTGTTGCCCACTGCCGTGGAAGATCTGTCGTGGGGCATGCCCACCCTGCGGGTTGAGGGGATCATCGTGATGTCTTTTCTGGGCTTTAGCCACCACAACAGCCTCTTTCCCGGGCCCGAGGTTCAGGAACTTATGGGATCAGCCCTCGATGGCTACACCACCACAAAGGGAACTATCCACTTCGATCAGCACACAGCGCCGCCGAAGGGTTTTCTGAAGAGACTGGTCGAAGCTCGCATCACCATCATCAACAACACCTTCCCCAAGAAGTCGGGTGCTTTTCTGGAGCTCTATAAGAACGGGGTCGTTAAGGCGAGGGGTTCCTATAAGGGCGAGGCTATGCACGGCCCCTGGTCGTTCTATCGCAAGGACGGCACTCTCATGCGGAGCGGTTCTTTCAGGGCCGGCGAGCAGGTTGGCATGTGGATCACCTACGACACTGCCGGTGCGCCGTATAAAGAAACGCAGTTCTCCCGCTAAAGAGCCTAAGTAGCCAGCCGGCCAATCTCTCGTCCAGCTTCCCGCAGATAGACCACCGGATTATCAATCGATTCCTGGACGCTCGGTGCACCAGCACTAATTGCAATGACCGTGACGCCCGGGATGGGCTTTGTCATCTGGGAAACCCCACACACCACCACAACGGGAACGTTGTGTGAGCGAGCGAGCGCAATCATGACGCCAGGAATCTTGCCCCCAAGACTTTGAGCGTCAAATGACCCCTCGCCCGTCACCACAAGATCCGCGCCCTCCAGGTCATCACCGACCCCGGTGATCTCGATCATCGCGCTCGCACCGGATGCCTGGGATGCGCCGAGGGCCGCCATCGCCGCAAACGCGAGCCCTCCACCGGCCCCGGCTCCCGGTCGCCCAGCAACATCGGGACCCAGTAACTCGGCGAGGCGAGCCAACCCGGCCTCTAGGGCGACTACTACACCCTCGTCGGCACCCTTCTGGGGGGCAAACACTGCGGCTGCTCCGGTAGGGCCGAGCAGAGGATTGGTGACATCGGTCAACACCCGAACACGGGTGTTGGACAGTCTGGGATCAAGTCCTGACAAATCAAGCGACTCAAGCGTCGCTAGTGCCCCACCACCGGCACCGACTTCCACGCCCTCGTGATCACGGCCAACAGCGCCCAAGGCGTGGAGCATGCCAAATCCGCCATCAGTGCCAGACGTCCCACCGACGGTCAGCAGGATCTCTGTCGGCTCGTGGGACAGCGCCTCGAGAATCATTAATCCGACGCCAGCGCTCGATGCCTCAAGCGCGTCGGTGGGGGTGGCGTCACGCAAGAAACCAAAAGCCTGGGCAGATTCGATCACCACGACACCGTCTCTACTGGCAAACCTGGCAGCAACAGGTGAGCCCCAACTGTCAGGAACTGTGAGGGTGTGAATCGTAAAACCGTGGTGAGAAAGAACGTCCAATGTTCCCTCCCCTCCGTCAGCGAGCGGCTGGAGCGTGATGACCGCGCCTTGCGCAGTCTCCCGAATACCCTCTGCCAAGGCGTCGATCACCTTCGTAGCGGAGAGGGAGCCCTTGAACGAATCGGGGGCAAGCACAATCTTCATCGTGCGAAATCATCCCACGCTTTTCTGCTCTAGCGTTACCGTGTGACCCACCACCAAGGCGAGGCGCTCGCCTACCTGAGCGACACGTGCGATGTTATTGCCGCGCTTGCCCAGGTCTACACGCCACCGGTCATCTCGCCTCAGCCGCCCGAGCGGTACTTCGAAATCCTGGTGTCTTCCATCATCGGACAGCAGCTCTCCGTGAAAGCTGCTGACACCATTGAGGCGAGGCTGCGCCAAGCGGTAGATGCGATGACGCCTGAGGGCCTTGCGGGTCAAGACCTAGAGCTTCTTCGTCAGCAAGGGCTCTCCTACTCGAAAGCGAACTACATCCTGGGGTTGGCCGAAGTGTTCGGCGCCGGAGTCATTGATCCCCTCGCACTCGAAGCTATGGAACCAGCGGAGGTCATCACAACTCTCACTGCTCTTAAGGGAATCGGGCCCTGGACTGCCGAGATGTTCCTCATCTTTGGAATGGGTCACCCGGATATTTGGTCGCCAGGGGACCTTGGTTTGCGTAAAGCAGTCGAAGCCCACTTTGGGACGGAACAGAGCTCCAGTGAGATCGCGAAACGTTGGGCCCCCTATCGGTCCTATGCGGCCCTGTACCTATGGGAATACATCGATAAGGGGGAGAACCCCGCCGCGTGAATGTCCCCTGTGAGGCAGGGTGGACCGAGGGCGCCAACCGGGGTAATCTCGAACCCATGCGTGCTAGAGGCTGGTTGGCGTTAAGTCTGGGTTCTGTCCTTCTGGTGGGCGCCGGCGGCGCACTGGCTGTGGGCGACTACGTCTATCGGGAGGGCACGTCAGTACCCTGCGAAATCAACGACGATGACCTCAACAATTCACCTTCCTCCTTCTCCACACCCCTAGAGGGACCCTTCCCCGGTGAGGGGTGGAGCCAGTGGATTGACCATGACCTCTCCGAGTGGTGGCTACCAGAAACCCCTGTCGAAACGGTTCGCATTCAAGTCGCCCCCGATGTTGAGCTAGAAGCCTGGTGGATTAAAGCTGGTTACCCCTCCGCCCAGGAAACAGTAATTGTGACCCACGGCTATGGCACAAGTCGTCGCGATTACAACGCCCTTTTGCCAACCGGCATGCTCGCCAAGGACGGCTTCAATGTGCTGTTGGTGGACCAGCGGGACACCGGCAACTCCACCTGCGTTGATGGCCGGCACTCTGCCGGCCAGGACGAATCAGATGACTTTGCCGCAGTTGCCGAATGGCTGGTACTCGAGAAGGGCATCGCGCCAGAGAAAATTGGCATGTTCGGTGTCTCGGGTGGCGCTATTGCCACGGCAATCTTGCCGGCAAAAACCGACAATGTTCAGGCATTCGCGCTCGAAGCGCCCATCTTTGATTTTGCGGAGACAGCCAGACGTGAGGTTGTGTTCCAGGGTTTTCCAGCGTTCTTATGGCAGCTTGCTGACATAGCGGCCAAGCTTCGGGGTGTGAATCTCAACGAAACACCAATCCCCACGGGCATTAAAGCGGCCGGTAATCGGCCCATCTTGTTACTGCATGGCACGGATGACCAGCGCCTCGCCTATGAGGGCGCGCTCAAGTTCCGAGACTATGCCGAGTCTGTCGGCGTATCGGTTCAGCTGGAAACTTTCGAGGGCGCCGACCATACAGAAGGAATGCTCTTGGAGACTAAGCGTTATGCAGAGGCCCTCACGACGTTCTTTGACACGGCGCTTCGCTAGTTAGGAACGGTGGCCAAGGCGCCAGCCGGGCAATCGCCAGTCGAAGGCGATGGCAAGCATCCGCAGGATCACAATGGCCGCAGCGCCCGCTAAGACGGCAACAACGTCCGGGACGCCAAGTGCCAGCAGGCCCCAGACCAGCCAGCCACCCATAAAGGCGATGACGGCATAGAGCTGGTAGCCCTTCACGACCCAGGGGACATCGTTGACCAGGATGTCCCGAATCACACCACCGAAGGTGGCAGAAATAACGCCCATCAGCGTTGCCACCAGTGGGCTTGCGCCCTCCAGAAGGGCGATGTGGGTGCCAGAGGCGGCAAAGAGTCCAAGACCGAGGGCATCGGGCCATTGCATGGCCCGAGCGGTCGGCTCTAGGTGCCTGGCTCTAATGACGAGAGGGCCCAGCACACTCAAGACCACCACCGCCCACACCCATTCTTCGTTGGCCACCCAGAAGAACGGCCGTCTATCGAGAAGAACGTCTCGCAGTGTTCCGCCGCCGAGTGCCGTGAGGAAGGCCACTACGACCACGCCCACCAAGTCCAGTCGTTTTTGGGCGGCAACCAGAATTCCCGACACCGTGAACGCCAAAACGCCAACGCCTTCAAGAATCACCAGAAGTTGGCCAAGTGTTGCCTCGTCGAGCGCTATATCCACCAGCCCAGTGTTCCAGAGAAAAGCCTTGCCCTGCTGATTGCCAACGCCACTTCGATAGACTGAGAGCGCCCGGTTTGGCTGAACCCAGAGCTTCTGGATGTTCGCCGGGGCTTGGAATCACACGGAAAAGAGAAATTAGTCATGACCGACGTCGCTGCATGCCCCATCCAACACGGTTCTTTGACCCAGATGGGCACTTCGAACATGGAGTGGTGGCCCAATGCCCTCAACCTCGACATCCTTCACCAGTTTGACCAGAAGACCGACCCGCTGGGACCAGACTTTGACTACCGCGAGGAAGTCAAGAAACTCGATGTCGCAGCGCTCAAAAAGGACTTGCACGAGTTCATGACCACCAGCCAAGACTGGTGGCCTGCTGACTGGGGCCACTACGGCGGTCTCATGATTCGTATGGCGTGGCACTCCGCTGGTTCTTACCGCACGGCAGATGGCCGTGGCGGTGGCGGGACTGGCACGCAGCGCTTTGCTCCCCTGAACTCGTGGCCCGACAACGCGAATCTCGACAAAGCGCGTCGCCTGCTCTGGCCGATCAAAAAGAAGTACGGCAACAAGCTCAGCTGGGCTGACCTGATGATTCTTGCGGGCAACATTGCCTATGAGTCCATGGGTCTCAAGACTTACGGTTTCGCTTTTGGCCGCGCTGACGTGTGGCACCCAGAGAAGGACACCTACTGGGGTTCTGAGGAAGAGTGGCTGGCACCGAGCGACCACCGCTACGGCAGTGTTGAGGACCCATCCTCGATGGAAAACCCTCTGGCCGCAGTCCAGATGGGCCTTATTTATGTGAACCCTGAGGGCGTGAACGGTGTTCCCGACCCGCTGAAGACCGCAGGCCAGATTCGCGAAACCTTTGCCCGTATGGCCATGAACGACGAGGAAACCGTCGCGCTCACCGCCGGTGGCCACACCGTCGGAAAGTCGCACGGTAATGGCAATGCCGCCAACCTGGGTCCAGCACCCGAGGCGGCGCCCATTCACGAACAAGGCCTCGGCTGGATGAACCACACAACCCGCAGCGTGGGACGTGACACGGTCACCTCCGGTATTGAGGGCGCCTGGACCACCCACCCCACCAAGTGGGACAACGGCTACTTCCACCTGCTCCTTAAGTACGAGTGGCAGTTGACGAAGTCGCCCGCCGGAGCACACCAGTGGGAGCCCATCGACATCACCGAAGAAGACATGCCAGTCGATGTCGAGGACCCCTCGATCAAGCTCAAGCCCATGATGACGGATGCCGACATGGCGATGATCAAGGATCCCCTTTACCGGGAGATTTCCGAGCGCTTCTACAAGGACCCCGATTACCTCTCGGAGACGTTCGCTAGAGCGTGGTTCAAGCTCACCCACCGCGACATGGGCCCCAAGGTCCGCTATATCGGCCCCGATGTCCCCCCAGAAGACCTGATCTGGCAGGACCCGATCCCTGCCGGTAGTAGCTCGTATGACATCACAGGCCTCAAGGCTGCAATCGAAGCCTCAGGGCTCTCGATTGCAGAGATGGTCTCCACCGCATGGGATAGTGCCCGCACATTCCGTGGTTCTGACCTTCGCGGTGGCGCAAACGGTGCGCGCATTCGTCTGGCCCCCCAGAAGAACTGGGAAGGCAACGAACCGGAGCGCCTCACCCACGTGCTCTCGGTGCTCGAGCCCCTGGCTGTCAAGT
>JBIIFP010000079.1:0-4142 GCA_044237205.1 Pontimonas sp.
CGTGGGCTTCCTCGCGGAGAGCGAACGCGATGACTTGGCCTGGACTGTGTCCCAGGCCCTGGCTGGCGAATACGACGTTGATGAGCGCTTGGTTTTGGATATTTCGGTTTCCGACGCGTCTGGGGAGATCTATACGACCTTCGCAGTGAACGAAGCAGCCATCGAGAAGGCATCGAGGGCTCGCATGATTGAGCTGGCTCTCGAAGTTGACGGGCGACCAATCTCCGCTTTTGGCGCTGACGGTGTCGTGTTGGCCACCCCGACCGGTTCGACTGCGTATTCCTTCTCTGCCGGTGGCCCTGTCGTGTGGCCCGAGGTTGATGCTCTACTGATGGTTCCGCTGTCTGCGCACGCACTCTTCGCTCGGCCCCTCGTTGTCGGCCCCCACTCGGTGTTGGCTGTTGAACTTTTGGATCGAACCGGTGCTACGGCGGTGCTGTGGTGTGACGGTCGTCGAGGTATTGATGTCGAGCCGGGCTCTCGGGTTGTCGCTAAACGCAGTGAGCACCCTTTGCGCCTAGCCCGCCTGCACCCTGGCCCCTTCACCGACCGTCTCGTTAAGAAGTTTGGCCTTCCTGTTACTGGCTGGCGCGGACCCGGAAAAGGATAGCCCCCGTGATTTCCGACATCACCATCACCAATCTCGGTGTCATTAGCGAGGCCAGACTCCCTTTGGGCCCTGGTCTCACAGTTGTCACCGGTGAGACCGGTGCTGGCAAGACCATGGTGGTGACTGCATTGGGCTTGCTGCTGGGAGACCGTGCAGATTCTGCTCGGGTGCGCCAGGGAAGCGTTGCCACCTGGGTCGAGGGCCGATTCACCATCACGGCAGACTCTCCCGTTCGGGAGCGCGTTGCCGATATTGGTGCAGCACTGGATGATGATGAGTTGATTGTTGCCCGAGAGGTTCTCTCGGAGGGTCGATCCCGGGCGGTTATTGGCGGGAGAAACGCTCCTGTCGCGACGCTCTCGGACATTGCTGAACACTTGGTCGTGATTCACGGCCAGAGCGACCAGATTCGCCTGAAGTCTGAATCGGCCCAGCGCGAGGCGCTGGACCGGTTCGCTGGCACTCCTTTGCTGGGGCTCTCTGGAGGCTACAGAGAGGCGTACGAGAAATACCGCGAGTTGGAGAAGCAACTCCACGTTCTCCAAACGGAATCGCATGCGCGTGCAGCCGAGGCGGCCTCCTTGCGGGAGGCACTCAGCGACATTGAGTCCGTAAAGCCGGAACCTGGCGAGGACGCAAGACTTATTGAGGCCATCGCCCGTCTCACCAATACGGAAGATTTGAGGGCCGCCGCCCTTCACGCCAAGAATGCGCTCGCCTCTGACTCCTTGGCCGTTGAGGTTCGCGATGCCGAAGGCCTCATTGATGAAGCAGTGAAAGCGCTGGAGCGTGTGGTTGGCGTGGACGCAACGCTCGAGCCGATCCGTCAGACCCTCGCCGAGGCCAGTTACCAAGTTGCTGAGGTGTCCACTTCGCTCGCCGGTTATCTTGCCGGGCTCGAGGGTGACGGAGGGCTCAGTTTGGAAGCGAGCCACGAAAGGCTCGCTAGCCTCAATCAGCTCCTTCGTCGCTATGGTCCGACCCTCGATGACGTTCTCGAGTTGGAGCGCACCGGATCAGAGCGACTAGTGGAGCTCGACCGCGATGGGGACACCGTTGAAGCCCTGAGCGCGCAAGCAGACGCTGCGCTCGCACTCGCTCACCAGCTGGCCGATGAACTTTCCACGTTGCGGCGGAGCGCCGCGGAGACCCTCGGCACTGCTGTTACTAGGGAGCTCTCTGAGTTGGCGATGGCGACTGCGAGTTTCCACGTGAGGGTCACACCGACTGACACCTTGGGTGTTCACGGTCGTGACCAGGTCGCCCTGCTCCTGGCCGCACACCCTGGCGCTGAGCCGTTGCCGCTGGGCAAGGGAGCCTCCGGCGGAGAGCTCTCCCGTGTGATGTTGGCGCTCGAGGTGGTGATTGCTGGGTCTGACCCGGTGCCCACCTTTGTGTTCGACGAAGTTGATGCGGGAGTTGGCGGGGCTAGCGCTTTAGAGATTGGCCGCAGGCTCGATGTGCTGGCCCAAACCTCCCAAGTGATTGTCGTGACACACCTTGCCCAGGTCGCAGCGTTTGCGAATAACCATTTGCGCGTTGTCAAAGACACCGATGGGCAGGTCACCACCTCGAGCGTTCAGGTCTTGGAGGGCGAGGAACGCGTCACCGAGCTGGCCCGCATGCTGGGCGGCATGGCCGACTCGCAGACAGCGCTTTCCCATGCAAGAGAGTTAATTGAAAAGACTCACTCGGTGAGTCGTCGCTAAGGACCCTGTTAACCGGTTACTGTTGAATTCCGTGGCGGACCCCAAAAAAAAATCTCACCCGGGAATCACTAAACACATCTTTGTGACCGGTGGGGTCGTCTCCTCTCTGGGCAAAGGTCTTACGGCCGCCTCTCTGGGTAACCTGCTTGCCGGCCGCGGATTGCGGGTGGTCATGCAGAAGCTTGACCCGTATCTGAACGTGGATCCCGGCACGATGAACCCTTTCCAGCACGGTGAAGTATTCGTGACTGACGACGGCGCAGAGACCGATTTGGATATCGGCCACTATGAACGCTTCTTGGACATCAACTTGTCTCAGGCAGCCAACGTGACAACCGGCCAGATATACCAAGAGGTCATTGGCAAGGAACGTCGCGGCGAATACTTGGGTGACACTGTTCAGGTAATTCCGCACATTACCGATGAGATTAAGCGCCGGATGCGCCTGCAAGCCCACGAAGATCCCCGCCCTGATGTGATCATCACTGAAATTGGTGGCACTGTGGGCGACATCGAAAGTCAGCCGTTCATCGAGGCCGCTCGCCAGGTTCGACACGAACTCGGGCGTGAGAACGTGTTCTTCGTCCACGTCTCGCTGGTGCCCTTCATGGGGGCATCGGGTGAACAGAAGACGAAGCCGACACAGCACTCGGTTGCGGCTTTGCGCTCCATTGGTATTCAGCCAGACGCTTTGGTGTTGCGCAGCGACCGACCTGTCGAGAGTGCTAACCGCAGGAAAATCGCGCTGATGTGTGACGTCGATGAGGCGGCCGTGGTCAACGCTGTCGATGTTCCCAGCATTTACGACATCCCATCGCTACTCCACAGCCAAGACCTGGATGACTACATCATCGACACCCTCGGTCTTCAGGCAGGAGAGATGGTCTGGGATGGGTGGAAGGATCTCCTCGATGCGGTCCACCACCCGAAGCACCACGTGACGATTGCCATCGTGGGCAAGTACATTGATTTGCCCGACGCCTACCTCTCTGTGAGTGAGGCCATCCGCGCCGGCGGCTTCGTCCACCAGACAAAGGTCGAACTCCGCTGGGTTGCTAGCGACGAATGCGAAACCAGCACCGGGGCAGAGAAAGCACTTTCTGGCGTGGACGGCATCTGTGTTCCTGGTGGTTTTGGCATTCGCGGTATCGAAGGAAAACTTGGCGCGCTTCGCTATGCCCGTGAGAACGCGATTCCCACCCTGGGCCTATGTCTTGGCCTGCAGTCCATGGTTATTGAGTACGCGCGCAATATGGCGGGTCTTGAGGGCGCCTCCAGCACAGAGTTTGATCCCGAAGCGCCTCACCCCGTGATTGCGACCATGGCCGAGCAGATCGACATCGTCTCGGGCAACGGCGACATGGGCGGCACGATGCGCTTGGGTCTCTATGAGGCAGCCCTTCAGGAGGGATCCTTGGTTCGCGAGCTTTATGGTCAGCCCACTATTGAGGAACGCCACCGTCACCGCTATGAGGTGAACAACGCCTATCGTGCGCAGATTGCCGATGCTGGCCTGGTGTTTTCTGGCACAAGCCCCGATGGCACACTCGTGGAATTCGTCGAGTTGCCGAAGTCTGTGCACCCGTTCTATGTGGCCACGCAGGCTCACCCCGAGCTTCGCTCGAGGCCAAACCGTGCGCACCCGTTGTTTGCCGGCTTGGTGGGTGCTGCACTTGAGCGCCACGAGGCATCAGCGCTGTTCCCGGTGTCCGACCAGGAGAATTAGCCATGGGGGTTTTTCTTCCCAAGGACGAACCCCGCCACATCGAGGCGCTCAGTCGGGAGACGGTCTTCGATGGTGCCATTTGGGACGTCGTGCGGGA
>JBIIFP010000080.1:0-4135 GCA_044237205.1 Pontimonas sp.
CGTCGATGAAGCCACTGGCACCGACCACTCCAGCAAGGGCGGAGCCCTGCTGCTCATGCAGACCGATGGTCTCGGGGCCAGCCTCGAAATGGAGGTGCTCGAATCCATCGTCGCGCAGCACAGCTCCCACGTCGCGGTGACAGCAGACCAGGACGAAGCAGAACTCCTTGTTCAGGCCAGACGAGAAGCCATCCCCTCGATCTCGAGGCGAGGGTTCGCCTACGTGGGCGACGTCGGCGTTCCCCGCAAACACTTGGCAACTATGGCCGAAGCCTTAGTCGCCATTGGCGAGGAGACCGGTGTTGATATTTACACCATTGCTCACGCCGGTGATGGGAACCTGCACCCGATTATTGTGCTCGGCGAAGGCCAGGTCATTGATTCTGGGCCAGCCAAGGACGCTCTCGACCAGATGTTCTGGACTGCTCACCGCCTCGGTGGCACGCTGACTGGCGAGCACGGTGTGGGAGTGCTCAAGAGAGACTGGCTCGTGCCAGAGTTGGGCGAAGAGTCGCTGCGACTGCAGCGCGAGATCAAGAGGGTCTTCGACCCCCAGGGAATCTTGAATCCGGGGAAGGCGATTATCGCCACCAAGGGTGGCGCACACTAGCTCTGCTAGAGCCAACCCTGCTCGGGCGTTCCGGCCGCAGCGCCATACATTTCCCACACCTCTGTCGCTGACTCGAGTAGGCCCTTGAGTGATGCGCGCGAACGCTTCACTGGTTCGAGGGTTAGGTGTTCCTGCCACAGTTCCCTGGTGGTCCACTTCTCGATTAGTACGAGGCGGCCTTCTCTCTCCTCGTGGAGGGCATAGAGCTCGCAGCCAGGCTCGTCGTGGACGTCAGGAATGACCGCCTCCAGCGCCTGGCGAACAGCGGCGCCCTTCCCGGGGTGGGGGTGGAAGGTGGCAATGACGATGCAGGATTCGGACATGGTGCCACCCTACGGCCAGGCTGGCGGATCGGGTGTGACCCGGCCCCTAGGATTTAGGGGTGGATGCAGCCCTGATTACATCCATGGTGTTGTTCTCCTGGGCGATGGCTCTTACGCCAGGCCCCAACAACACGGTCCTCTTGACCCTCTCCGCGGCCTATGGCCCTCGGAGCACGATCCCCCACCTGGTGGGGATCGTCATCGGTATTAGCGTGATGTTTGGTGCGATTTCCGCAGGGCTTGGCGCGCTGTTTCTCGCGTATCCGGTGGCCTATCAGGTGCTCAAGTGGGTGGGTTTTGCTTACATCCTGTGGATGGCGTGGGGGATTCTTCGCACCTCGGGGCTTAATTCGCCAGATGCAGCGTCTATCCCCACCGGCTGGATTCGCTCGACCATATTTCAGGTCGTCAATCCGAAAGCATGGATTGTCCTGGGCGCTTTCGTGACAGCTTTTGTTCCCACGGATCAGGGGCCGTGGCCGATCGTCCTCTCCGGAGTGATTTTCCTGGTGGCCACGGTGCCACTCTCCCTGGTGTGGATTGGGGCCGGGCATATCCTCGGGCGCCTGCTGACCACACCTAAATCCAGGAGGATCTTTACGACGATCATGGCGGTAGCTCTCGTCGGGTCGATGGTGCCCGTCTTGTTCCTCTAGGCCGGCCACGCATCGCAGCCACGGCCGACTCTGAGGCCTAGTGCTTGATGATCCGCACCGGCTCGGTGTCTGAGAGCGGTGTAGCATCTCGGCCGCGCAGGTCTGGCAGCGAGTTCCTATAGATTGCCGGGATGATCATCCCCATAAAGGCAAAGATCGAGGCGGCCACAAAGCCACCGACTGGACCAAAGCCGTCCACGGCGAATCCGGCCACGGCTGAGCCCAGTGCGGCTCCGGTGAGCTGCCCGGAGCCCATCCAGCCATACGCTTCCGCGGTGTCAGAGAACTTGACGCTCGAGGAGACGATGGCAAACATCACGGCCAGAGCCGGCGCAATACCAGCGCCCGCGATCAGCAGAGCGCCGGCGATCCACCAGAAGTCCAGAATGATGCCGGCTAGGGCAATCCCCAGGAACACCGCGACCATGCGAATGGCGAGTGCCCACGGCCCAATCGGAACATGGCCCAAAGCGAGGCCACCAATGAGTGACCCGATTGCCCAGATCGCCAGCACAAAGCCGGCTTCTGGGCCACCGTGACCAAAGACGGCAACGACGGCGACTTCCACGGCGCCAGCGGCACCAATGAGAAGGAATCCGACCACCGTGGTGAGCAATACGGCGGGCTTCTTGAGGACCGTCCCCATTTTTGTCTTGCTGACGGGAATTCTCACGGTCCCGAGCTCTGGCCGCAGGAGGAACCACATCCCACCGAGCACTAGCAACGCCAGCGCCAACATGATGGCAGCGTCTGTCGAGACCTGAGTGGCCATGAACACAGTCACCACCGGGCCAGCAATCCAGATCAGTTCCTGGGCCGAGGCGTCAATAGAAAACAGCGGAGTGAGCTGTTTGGAGTTCACCATCGTGGGATAAATCGTGCGCACTGCGGGCTGAATGGGCGGTGTTGCCAGGCCGCCAATGAAGCCCACCGCAATATAGAAGCCAATCGGGGCCACCACGTAGGCAACAGCGACCATGCTGGCCGCCGCCACAATGATGGTCACGGTGATGACACTGCGCATGCCGAGGCGCCCCATCAGACGTGACGTGACGGGCCCGGCGATGGCTTGGCCGAGGCTGGTGGCTGCGAGGACTAGGCCTGCGAGCCCATAAGAGTTAAACATCTGTTCGATGTGCAGGAGGTACGCCAAAGAGATCATTCCGGAGGGCATTCGTGCCGTGAGCTGTGCCGCAATAATTTGGGCGACACCCGGAGTTCTCAACAGGTTTGCGTATCTTTTCACAGCCTCCCTAGCCTACGGGCTCGATTGTGGTGTCGGTGGTCAATGAAATAGTGCTCTCTAGGGCCGGCAGTATTGTTGCGTTTCCTGTGGAAAACCCCCTGTAGTTATCCACAGGTGTGGATGACACGCCCACAATATGTAGGGTATGCAAATTGTCAGAACCGGCATATATAGTGGTCTAGCTGCCAAAGGAAAAGTGTCTTCTAGAACACCGCCGGAGACGTGCACAGCAACATTTCACCCAATTTTTGCGGTCCCCAGGGCCAGAAGTAAGGAGACGACACCGTGACAATCACAGTGGTCAAGCGCGACGGCTCAAAAGAGCCCTACGACGCAAACAAAATCAACCTGGCTATCGAGGCGGCAGCAGTGGGGCTGGACGACTCGATCACCTGGGTTACCCAGATCGCGAGTGAGCTCGAATTGACCCTGTTCGATGGCATCACGACCCAGCAGCTTGACGAAGCAGTCATCCAGGTCGCGCTCCAGAACGTCAAAGATGACCCTGCATTCGACGTCGTATCCGCTCGTTTGCTCGTTAAGACCATCTACAAGCGCGTACTCGGTGATTACGAAAGCGCCGAAGAGCTCAAGGCCCTTCACGCGAAGCACTTTGAAGAGAATGTAACCCGCGGTGTTGAGGAGGGACTCCTCGACGAGCGCCTCATCCAGATGTTCGACTTCGATCGCCTTTCTGCAGCCCTTGAGCCAAGCCGCGATGAGCTGCTCAAGTACATCGGTGTTGTCACCTTGAACAACCGCTATGGCATCAAGGGCCGCAACGGCGACCCCCTCGAGGTGCCCCAGTACTTCTGGATGCGCATTGCTATGGGCCTCTCCTTGAACGAGAAGGACCCCACCACTCAGGCTCTCAAGTTCTACGAGAAGATGTCGAAGCTCGAGTACTTGGCTGCCGGTTCAACCCTGGTTAACGGTGGAACTAGCTACCCCCAGCTCGCTAACTGCTTCGTCATGGAAATGCAGGATGACATTGAGCACATCGCGAAGACCACCCGCGATGTCATGTGGTTGACCAAAGGCACCGGCGGTATTGGTCTTGCGGTGACCAAGCTGCGCGCTCAGGGTTCGCCCATTCGCTCGAACAACACCTCCTCCACTGGGCCCATTCCCTTCATGCACACCATCGACTCGGTGCTTCGCGCCGTGAGCCGCGGTGGCAAGAAGTTTGGCGCCCTGTGCTTCTACATGGAGAACTGGCACCTGGATTTCCCCGAGTTCCTTGACCTTCGTCAGAACTCTGGTGACCCCTACCGCCGTACCCGCACGGCTAACACCGCCG
>JBIIFP010000081.1:0-4123 GCA_044237205.1 Pontimonas sp.
GGGCGACCGCCGAGTTCTCCGGCACGATTGAGGATCGCGTTACACGCGAATATTCCGACTCTGAGCGTGTGATGGCCGAACTCAAAGCTTTGGGTATTTCGGTGGACGCTGTCACCGATGAGCTCGAACGCGATGGTGTCGCAAAGTTTGTGCAGTCCTGGCATGAGTTGCTGGACACCGTCCAGAGCGCCATGGACCGCAGCGAGTAAGAGCCGTGATTGTTACCCTAGAGCCTTCTCTCGAATCGGGAATCGGCGCGGTCGTCGACGGTGGGGTTACTCAGAAGTTTGCCAGCCGACTCTTCGCTAAGGACGCGACACTGTGGGGTCCGGTAGCGATCAGCGAGGCGAGCATCCGTCTGGGGTGGGTGGAAGACCCGTTGGCGCAGTTGGGTCTTGTAGGTGAGATCTCTGAGTTGCGCAAGGTGCTTGCTTCCGAAGGGGTCTCCCGTGTGATTCTCTGCGGCATGGGAGGCTCTTCCCTCGGCCCTGAGGTGATGTGTGCCAGTGCCGGTGTTCCCCTCGTTGTCCTCGACACCACCCACGGTGACGTTATTGCCCCGCTGCTCGCAAGCGACCTCTCCGACGCGGTTGTCGTTGTCTCCTCAAAGTCAGGAGGGACCGTAGAGACAGACTCCGCTAGACGGCTCTTCGAGAAGGCGCTAGTCGATCAGGGCATCGACCCTCAGAGGCGCATTGTCGTGGTGACCGACCCAGATTCACCCCTTCACGGAGAATCCATTGCGGCTGGCTACCGAGTTTTTCTGGGAAACACCACTGTGGGCGGGCGCTTCTCAGCCCTCACAGCTTTTGGGCTCGTGCCCTGCGGTCTCGCCGGCGTGGACCTCATGCCCCTGCTCGAGGACGCCCGCGCCGCGTGGGAGACCCTGTCCGCGGATGAACACACCAATCAGGGACTCCGTCTCGGGGCCGCGCTTGCGCTTGGAGCACCGAAGCGGAACAAGCTGCTCCTTGCCGATGTCCCAGGCTCGCCGGGCTTTGGTGACTGGGTTGAGCAACTTATCGCTGAGTCAACAGGCAAGGACGGCCAAGGAATTCTCCCCGTCGTCGGCTCCAGTCTTGAGCAAGCACACGACTTCCTGAGCGTGGGTGGCGTCGGCGACCAGGCTGACATCCAGATTGGGGGCACCCTGGGCTCTCGGATGATGCTCTGGGAGACCGCAACGGTCTTCGCCGCCGCGCTCTTAGGAGTCAACCCCTTCGATCAACCGAACGTCGAGAGCGCCAAGATCGCAGCTCGAGAGTTGCTGTCTCACGAACCGGCTCGGAGCCCACGGCCTGGTTCGGATGATGACCTGTTGGCCTCGGCTTCTTTCAGCGACTCTGCGTCGCCCGAAGCCTTGCTGGCCGAATTGCGGACTCGTATCGGTGAATCGTCCTATCTGGCGTTGTGCGTTTTTGGCAATGGCGCTGACCAGGCTCGCTGGCGCACCGTTGCCGGAGCACTTGAGCAGAGCACCGGCCGGCCGGTGACATTAGGCTTCGGGCCCAGGTTCCTGCACTCAACAGGACAATTCCACAAGGGTGGTCCCACCCAGGGCGTCTTCATCCAGGTGGTTGAAATTCCCGCGAATACAATCCCAATTCCCGGCCGCGAGTTTGATTGCACAAACCTTCTGGTGGCTCAAGCGCAAGGCGATGCACGCGTTGTTTCCGAGACGGGCCAACCCATCCTCAGCATCATCCTGCGTAGCTCGGGCGCACGAGCTCACGTGCTTGAGATGCTCTCCGAGGGTGTCTAGAGACGACCCTTTTTCTCACGCAGTCTGGTGAGGGAGTCCTCAAGAATCTGCTCCGCCTCTTTCTCCGTGCGTCGTTCCTTCACGTAGGCGAGGTGGGTCTTATAGGGCTCATTCACGGGGAGCTCCGGTGGGTTTGCTTTGTCGCGGCCGGCGGGGAGACCCGTCATAGGCGAATCGATAAGCTCGGGGATTTCCTCAGGATCGATGTGCGCGGAAAAGTACCGCACCGTCTCGTTGCCCATCGCGTCCCAGTAGGACACGGCAATCCGCTCGGCCTGAATTCCGCGGTCCTGCTCACCCATTGGCCCGGAGCCGACTCTGGTGCCTCTAATAGCACTACCACCTGATGCCACGAGGACTCCTAAACATCGAAACGAGTGAAGAGGCCAAGAACAATGATGCTCGAGACCCAGAGGAGGGAGATAACCACTGTGATGCGGTTGAGGTTTCTCTCGGCTACGCCTGAGGACCCAAGGTTCGAGGTTACTCCTCCACCAAACATGTCCGACAGGCCGCCACCACGACCGCGGTGGAGCAAAATCATCAGTGTCAACAGGATGCTGGTCAGAGCCAAAACAACCTGAAACACAACGCGCAATACTTCCACAACTACCTCCTGGGTGCATCCACCACTATAAACGGTTGGAGCGGGTTAACTATCCAACGTCACGTGCTGGGGAAACCTAACAATGGCCGAGAACTCCGCCACATCGAGGCTTGCGCCTCCCACCAAAGCGCCATCCACGTTTTCACGCTTCATGAAACCAGCGATATTGCCGGACTTGACGGAACCACCGTAAAGAATTCGGGTGCGATCTGCTGCTTCCTGACCATGCTTGGCACCTATGGTTGCCCTCAAAGCACGAGCCACGGTCTCAGCTTGTTCAGGTGTGGCCGCCTGTCCGCTACCAATCGCCCACACCGGTTCGTAGGCGATGACGTAGTCATCTGAAGCTTTCAGCTGGTCCAAGACCACCTCGAGCTGGTCAACCGGAACTTTGCTCGGCCCAAACTGCGCGAGGTCCTCTGCGGTCTCTCCCACGCAGATAACCGGTACCAGCCCGTTTCGCACGGCAGCGAGAGCTTTGCCCGCTACGAGGTCGTCGGACTCGTGGTGGTCGGCACGCCGTTCAGAGTGCCCCACGAGCACATACGTGCAGTCCAAAGCCTTCAGGAAAACGCCAGAGACATCACCGGTGTGGGCGCCATCATCATGAACAGAAAGATCCTGAGCTCCGAGTGCGAGTGGGAGGTTATCGGCCCCAATCAGGGTCTGAACGGAGCGGAGGTCGGTGAACGGCGGGAACACAGCCACTTCGACCTCCTTCTCCTGGTAGCCGGCGTCCTTGAGTGCCCACGCAAGCTTCTGCACAAAGGCGATGGATTGGAGGTGGTCGAGGTTCATCTTCCAGTTCCCCGCAATAAGCGGGACCCTTACTTCTGCCATCCCAATATCTCCAATCCGGGCAACACTGTGCCCTCTAGAAACTCCAAACTTGCGCCACCGCCGGTGGAGATATGGCCAAAACTAGCCTCATCGAAGCCAAGGGTCCGCACCGCTGCCGCCGAATCGCCGCCTCCCACAACGGAGAGACCCTGGATCGCTGTGAGCGCCTCGGCAACGGCCCGGGTGCCACTAGAGAACGCCTCAAACTCAACCACACCCATGGGTCCATTCCAGAACACAGTCTTCGACGCCCGAATTACCTCGGCAAAACGGCGCTGGCTCTCCGGCCCAATATCCAATCCGATACCGGCGGCTCCAGCCGGGCCAGACTCCAGTGAATCAGACGAAAGCACAACGTGGGGGCTCTGTGCGCTAAAAGACTCTGCGACGACGATGTCTGTCGGCAGCACAATCTCCACACCCAGTTCAGCGGCTGCACTGAGGAAGTCCACCACTGTCGGAATCCGCTCGCGCTCAACCAGGCTGGACGCAATCGCATGACCCTGAGCAGCCAAGACCGTGAAGACCATGCCGCCACCGATAAGAATGTTGTCAGCGGCCGGGAGAAGCGCCTCGATGACACCGAGTTTGTCGGAGACCTTGGACCCACCGAGTACCACCGTGTACGGGTGCTCCACGGTCTTCGTGAGTCTCTGGACAACGTCGACCTCGCGCTCAATCAGAAGGCCCGCAACGCTGGGGCGCAACGCAGGAAGTTCCACAACGCTTGCCTGCTTGCGGTGGACGACACCAAAGCCGTCGGACACCACGAAATCAACGTGGTCGGCCCACTCAGCAGCCAACGAAGCGCGCTCGCTATCACGTGTGGACGTCTCTCGGGGGTCGAAGCGGAGATTCTGAATCACCGTGACACTGCCAGGCACTCCGTCGCGTACTCCTTCAAAGGCTTTGGC
>JBIIFP010000032.1:0-14156 GCA_044237205.1 Pontimonas sp.
TGCTCGGCAGCGTCGGAGCAGCGCTTGGGGCCTACAGCGCTGTGGCGTGGTGGCTTGTGAATTAGCCAGAGTTCGCGAAGAGCTGCGTGATACACTCGCGACGATTTATATCTCTTCTTATCAGCGAGGTTCAGTACCCCGTTGATGTCAACAAAGGAGTGACCACATGGGTCGCGGCCGTCAGAAAGCTAAGCACACGAAGGTTGCTCGGGAGCTCAAGTATTTCAGCCCCGACACTGACCTCAGCCAGCTACAAAAAGAGTTGGCCGGCTCCTCCGACCACGAGTCACCCGATTATGACAAGTGGGCTGACGTGGACGAGGAATCTGAGGACAAGTAAGTCCCGACCAGCCTGACGGCTCCGCCGGAAACACCCTTTGCCTCAGTGATAGCTCCCTCGGGGTTCACGCCGTTGGTTGCCCTAATCTCGCCAACCCGCCAGGCACGATGACCCTGACGGTGAAGAGTTGCAGCCACCGCATCTGCCTCGGCGACATCAACCACCACACACAGTCCGATCCCCATGTTCCAGGTGTCTTCGACATCCGTGGTGGAGAAGCCACCGGCATGGGCCAGTACGTGGAATACCGGAGCTGGGGCCCAAGTGGAGCGGTCCACATCGAGGGCAACACCCTGGGGCAAAACACGGGAGAGGTTCTGCGCGATACCCCCACCGGTCACGTGGCTCATGCTGTGAATCGCGCCCGGGTGAGCAGCCAAGGTCGCCACGAGCCCCGAGGTGTAGAGCATCGTCGGCTCCAACAGTTCCAGGCCAAGTTCCCGGCCAAAATCATCACGGTGATCTCCGTAAGACCAACCCGTCTCGGCAACAATTCTTCGGACCAAAGAAAATCCATTGCTGTGAAGGCCACTCGAGGGTAGAGCCAACACCACATCCCCTGGCACTACCCGCTCGGCGCCCACAATGTCTGCCGCTTCGACCACTCCAGTTGCTGCCCCCGCCACGTCGTAGTCATCCGGGCCAAGAAGGCCTGGGTGCTCGGCGGTTTCGCCACCGATCAGTGACACCCCTGATTCCGCGCAGGCCTTAGCAATGCCTTCAACAATGGAGGCAATGCGCTCCGGCACCACTCGCCCACAGGCGATGTAGTCGGTCATGAACAGTGGTGTTGCTCCCACCACGACGATGTCGTCGACCACCATTCCCACGAGGTCGTAGCCAATCGTGTCGTGCTTATCGAGCGCCTGAGCGATAGCGACCTTTGTCCCCACCCCATCCGTCGATGTTGCAAGAATCGGCTTCTGAAATGAGGTCATAAACGACGCGTCATAGAGGCCGGCAAACCCTCCGAGACCACCCATCACCCGCGAGGAATGGCTGGCCTGGACGGCTTTTTTCATCAGATCAACAGCCCGGTCACCGGCGCCTGTGTCAACGCCACTGAGGGCATAGGGCGAAGTTTCCGGCACGCGCCAAGTCTAGTCCGGCCCTGACTTGTGGCATGGGGATAACTTCGGCGGCTCTCGCCGGACTCTCTTTAGCCTCGGGGGATGATTCAACGACGAAGCACAACCCCCGGCGCATTTTCCCCACTCACCACCTGGATTGGAGTGGTAATCCTGGGCTCAGCTCTCACGACGTCCGTCGTGCCCCCGGCGTTGGCCAACTCGGCGTCCATCAGCACTTCCAGCATCACGTGGCCCACGGCTGCGTTGGACAACGGCATCATCAGTGGCGGCGCACCGCGCGACTATCTGACAGGGACCGAAGGCTGGGGCCTTGCTCCACTGAGCTCCGTGGGATCCATGGGTATGGAATGGACTTCACCCAACGACCCGGCCAGGCGGGAGCTTTTCTTTGGGACTTTGCAGGAGTCGAGCATCACCCCCGGCGGACTCTCGAGCTGGAGCACAGCCGGACTGCTCTCGCCAAGGCCGGAACAAAACTTCTTTGCCACCATTGCAACGAGGGCCGAGCACAATCAGCTGGCCTGGACTATTGACCTGCTAGCCCTTGATGAAGACGCTATGGCGCCAAACCGGTTCTACTGGATTGCCGGTCTTGCGCCTGGCTACCAAGCGGTCTACTCCTCATCGGCCCCTGGCCAACTGGTCATTAGTGATGCCAGCAACACCCACCCCACACTGGTTTTCCAAGCAACAACCACCGCAGGAACTCTGCTGTGGGGTGGCGGCGAGATCTATACGGATGCACTCGTCAACGGCGAGCAAAGCCCAACGCTCTATATCTATGGCACCAGCGCCATGGACATGCGCATCTCCATAACGCTTGGCATCATCGAAGAACCAGAGCCCGCTCCTGAGCCCGAGCCTGTCCCGGAGCCCGAGCCCGAGCCCGAGCCCGAGCCCACTCCAGCACCTGAGCCTGAACCTGAAACAGAACCCGTTCCCGAGCCAGACCCTGTCGTTGTTCCGGAGCCAATCGCTGGTGAAGAGGCAGAGCCCCTCCCAGAAGAGAGCGCGCCCGAAGAACCGGCCGTTGAGCAGGTTCAGCCTGTTCCTTCCGAAGAACCAGCAACGGTGTCGGCTCCAGAGAGTGCGCCAGCAGAGGCTGCTGCGATTCCCGAAGTGCCCGCTGTCGTCGAAGTGCGAGATGGGGAGCCCGCGGCACTTCCTGAACCGGCCTTTCTGCCGAGCGAGCCCGTCGAGATACCACTGACTCCCCGGGAGCCGCGAAAGATCAGCATCCCCGAGACCTTCAGTCCGCCAGAGCCCCGTTTTGCGGGGGCCTGGCTGGGTCTGAGCCTGATGGTCAGTCTTGCAGCAGGGGGTCTGATCGCAGCCCTGCGGAGATGGCGCAACCAGATGGCGGAATAGCGAGAGATGCCAGGCGGGTGTGACAGACTTGGCCCGTCAGGTCGGATTTTGGAACAGGAGATAGGGCTCCTCAATGTGCGGCATTGTCGGCATCGTCTCCTCCACACCGGCCAATCAACAGGTCTATGACGCTCTCGCGCTCCTTCAACACCGCGGTCAAGATTCCACCGGAATTGCAACTCTCGAGGATCAGACCCTTCACCTCCACAAAACCAACGGCCAGGTTCGAGAGGGCTATCGCACTCGTGACATGCGAGGACTTCTTGGCAACGTCGGCCTCGGCCACGTTCGCTATGCCACCAGGGGTAATGCGAAGAAAGAGCAAGAAGCGCAACCGTTCTATGTGAACGCCCCGTATGGGATTGTCCTGGTTCACAACGGAAACCTCACCAACACGCGAGAGTTGACCGCCGAGCTTCACACGAAGGACCGCCGTCACCTCAACACCACCTCTGACACCGAGCTCTTGGTCAACGTTCTGGCCTCGGAGCTTCAGTCCGCGGGCGCAGGGAACACCTTCTCCACGGACTATGTGTTTGACGCAATCTCTGCGGTTCATCGCAGAGTCGAGGGCTCCTATGCGGCGATCGCACTGATTGCCGGCCATGGATTGCTGGCGTTCAGGGATCCCTTTGGCATCAGACCGCTGATTCTTGGCAAGCGCCAGACCGGCTTGGTGGGCGACGAATGGATTGTTGCCAGTGAATCACTGGTTCTTGAGGCGAGCGGCTACGACATCGTGCGCGATGTCGCCCCTGGCGAAGCAATCTTCATCGGAAGAGACGGCTCGCTGGTGTCTAAGCAGTGCGCAACCACCACCCGCCTTGCACCGTGTTCGTTCGAGTATGTGTATCTGGCGAGGCCCGACTCTGTCATGAACGGTATTTCGGTCTATGAAGCTCGCTTGCGGCTCGGTGAAAAACTGGCGGACACCATCGCCAAGCACGCTCCGATTGATTCCATCGACGTGGTGATGCCGATTCCCGACTCTGCCCGCCCAGCAGCCATGCAGGTCGCCAGAAAACTGGGCATCGAATACCGCGAGGGCTTCTATAAGAACAAGTACATCGGGCGGACCTTCATCATGCCCGGCCAAGCCGAGCGCACCAAGAGTGTCCGCCAAAAACTCAACGCCATGTCCAGCGAGTTTGCCGGCAAGAACGTGCTGATCGTCGACGACTCGATCGTCCGTGGCACTACCTCCCGAGAAATCGTCGACATGGCCCGCGATGCTGGGGCCAAGTCAGTCATCTTCACCTCCGCGGCTCCGCCCGTGCGATTCCCCCACGTCTATGGCATCAATATGCCCAGCAAGCGCGAACTTGTCGCAGCTGGGAAAACCATCCCGGAGATTGCCCGGGAAATCGGCGCTGACCACCTCATCTACCAAGAAGTTGAGGACATGCGAGACGCCATCCTCCAGGGCTCATCGGTCACCGAACTCGACATGAGCTGTTTCACCGGCGAATACGTCACGGGAACCGTCAGCGAGGAATACCTCACCTGGGTAGAAAACAACCAGACGAGCTAGTCGCTCTGGCGTTCCATTGCCACGACGGTCATCCGCTTCTTGGAGCGCATATCGATGACCAGCCACACCATCACTCCCAGCGCGATTGATCCGCTCACGCCAAACAGGGCGAAGTAGGCAAAGAGGGCAATAAACCCAATCGACGGGTCTGCGGGATACAGCCCGGTCACGATTGCCGTGGCAAAGAACCCGAGCAGGCCAGACACGAGAATGAACGCCATCAGCTTCGGGGAACGACGAAGTTGGACTTCGTGCTTGTCTGGAGTGGAACGCTGCGCCATGTCTCTAGGGTATCGAGACGCAGGGCAGAAACTCTGAGAGATTTGATCGCTCGCCAGAGGCCTGGGCCACGCCCTGCGTGAGCGCATCGGAAAACGCCAAGCGTCCGGTCGCTAGTTGCAGCCAGGCCTCAGATGACATCTCCACCACAGCGGGTGGGGTTCCCCTGGTATGGCGGGGGCCCTCAATCACTTGGATGGCGCCGTAGGGAGGAACACGAACCTCAACACTTGACCCTGGTGCACGCGCAGCGAGGACCTGAAGGCAATAGCGCACCGCACACGCCACATCCGCGCTCTCTGCCGAACCACTGGCCCACAGGGCGAGGGCAGCAGTGCCCTCGGCGTCTGAAATCTTCGGTTTCCCCACCCGCCTCACGCTAGCAAGCTCTCGCCGGTAGGGTAAGCGCGTGAAGATTTTGGTCCTGGGATCTGGTGCCCGCGAGCACACCATCATCCAGGCCCTGCGCCGAGACGCAGATTCCCACGAAATTTTGGCGGCTCCCGGCAACGCCGGCATAGCTGCTGACGCCGACATCGTCGCTCTCGATCCCACCAACCCTCGGGTTGTGACGGACTTTGCAACCTCCAGCTCCATCGACCTGGTCATCATCGGCCCAGAAGCTCCTTTAGTTGCAGGTGTTGCTAACCGGCTCCGGAGCGCGGGCATTGCTGTGTTTGGACCCGACAGTGATGCTGCCGCACTAGAGGGCTCAAAAGCTTTTGCTAAGGACGTTATGGCCAGCGCCGGGGTTCCCACTGGTCAGGCATGGAGTGTCGAGACAAGCGAGGAACTCATTCGCGCACTCGACCACTCCACTGGCCCCTACGTCGTCAAAGCCGATGGGCTTGCCTCCGGCAAGGGTGTGCTGGTCACAGACGACCGCCACGCTGCGATTGAGCACGCAGAGTTTTATCTCCAACACGGACCGGTCTTGGTCGAAGAGTTCCTCTCCGGCCCCGAGGTGTCGCTCTTCTTCCTCAGCGATGGCACCAGGGTTATGCCGCTGGCTCCCGCTCAGGACTACAAACGTGCCTACGACAACAACGAGGGCCCCAACACGGGTGGGATGGGTGCTTACTCACCCCTGCCGTGGCTGCCGAAGAAGTTTGTGGCTGATATTCAGCGCACCGTCGCGGAGCCCACCATCGCCGAGTTGGCATCCCGGGGAACACCCTTCGTGGGTCTGCTTTACTGCGGTCTGATTCTCACCGACGAGGGAGTCAAGGTCATCGAGTTCAATGCTCGGTTTGGGGACCCAGAAACTCAGGTCGTCCTTGCCAGGTTGTCTTCGCCTCTCGCGCCACTGCTCTTGGCTGCTGCCCAGGGCGATCTCACGCAGGTGGCGCCCCCCAAGTTCTCCAAGAACGTGGCGATCACCGTGGTGCTCGCCAGCGAGGGATACCCCGAGAATCCCCGCACCGGGCGGGAGATTAATGGGCTCGAGGCACTGCGCACCAACAAGCAGGTTCGGGTCGCACACGCCGGAACTGGTTTTGATGGCACACAGTTGCTCGCAACGGGTGGTCGAGTCTTGAGCGTGGTGTCGACGGGCAAAGATTTTGAACAAGCCCGCGAGCGCGCCTACGCTGCTCTCGACAAGATCACACTCGAGGGCTCCTACTACCGACGGGATATCGCTCAAGGCGTTTCCGCATGACGACCCTCGCCGACTGGAAGCCTCTCTACTCCGGCAAGGTCCGCGAGCTTTATATTCCAGTTTCGGCATCTAGTGGCGACGATGCCGACCGCCTACTGATGGTGGCAAGCGACCGCATCAGTGCTTTTGACCACATCCTCGAACCAGAGGTGCCCGGTAAAGGAGAAATCCTGACGGCGCTGAGCTCCTGGTGGTTCAGCCAACTTTCCGACGTGCCAAACCACCTCACTGGCGAAGACCCACCGAGTGAGCTGGCATCGCGTTCTATGGTCGTAACCCCTTTGCGTATGTTCCCGGTGGAGTGCGTCGTTCGGGGCTACGTGGCCGGAAGTGGCTGGAAAGAGTATGCCCAGTCGCAGACCGTCGGAGGACTCCCCCTCCCCGCCGGGCTGAAGGAGGGTGACCGCCTTCCCGAGGTTATCTTTACCCCGGCGACCAAGGCTGCGATTGGCGAACACGATGAAAACATCACCTTTACGCACATGGTCGCGATCGTGGGCGATGACGTGGCGCACACCCTCAAGGAATTGAGCCTGTCCCTCTATGGGCGAGCCAGCGAGATTGCGTTGGGCCGTGGTGTGATTCTCGCCGACACCAAGTTTGAGTTTGGCGTCCACCCAGTGACCGGTGAGATTGCTCTAGGTGACGAAGTTTTGACCTCTGACAGCAGCCGCTACTGGGATGGAGAGTTATATACCGAAGGTGGAATACATCGGCTGGATAGTTTTGACAAACAGCTTGTGCGTAACTGGTTGAGTGCCCAATGGTCAGGCGAGGGCGTCCCGCCGCGGCTCCCAGATGAACTGGTAGCGCACACGAAGGCCCGCTATCTCGAGCTGTATTCCAGGCTTACCGGTCAGGACTTCCCGGTTTACCAGTGACCCAAGCAACCGAATCATTCCCCCCTGTCTTGGCATCACACCGGCTTGCCTGGCCTACCGCAGTGGTCCTAGCCCCTCTGCTCTTCGCGCAGGGAAAGTATGTAAGGCGGGTAATCCCCCGCATGCCCCACGCACCGGAACCCTGGTCAGGCAGCACTCCAGGGCCCAAGCCACTCCGGGTGCTAGGCCTCGGCGATTCGACTATCGCCGGTGTTGGAGTTTCGGATCCGATGCACGGACTCACCGCACAGTTTTCTGTGGCGCTGGGTGCCGAACTCTCCAGGGGTGTCTCCTGGAGATCGGTGGGCGAGAGCGGTGCGACCACGAAAGACATTCTCCGCAAGTTCCTTCCTCCCGCTCTCGAGGAACCGGCAGACATCCTGCTGGTGTCCATTGGCACCAACGATGCGAAAGATTTGAAACCGCTCGGGGCCACCATCGCCAGGTTTGAACGGCTCACCAACATCCTGCGAGAGGGCCACCCCAACGCGGTGATGCTCTTCTCGTCATTGCCCGCTTTTTACTTGTTCCCGAGCCTGCCTGAGCCTCTGCGAGGGATTCTCTATCGACATGCTCAAGCGATTGAGCGTTCGGTGCGACCGCTGATTGAGGCCCGCCCCTACGCTTTCATGTCTCCACCGCCCTCTGGGTATCACGACACCTTCTTCGCCGAAGATGGTTTCCATCCCGGCGTCGATGGCTACAGAGACTGGGCGCGCTTCGCCCTCCGGGACGCCCTCGAGCGTGGCGCGCTGGACCAACTCGCTCGCCGATAGACTGGCCCTACTTCGTCGGTTACAAGGGGGCGCACCGTGGCCATCATCGTTGTTGAGGTCATGCCAAAGAAGGAATTGCTAGACCCCGCGGGTAAAGCAGTCCTCGGCGCGCTGCACCGACAGAAGGTCGAGGGCTTTCTCGAAGTTCGCATCGGCAAGCGCTTCGAACTTCACGTGGATGGCCCTGCTACGCCCTCGCACCTGGACCACGCCCGGGCACTCGCAGAGAGCCTGCTCTCCAACGGTGTCATTGAAGACGTTGTCGACATTCGAGTGGAGGAATCTCCGGCATGAGAGTCGGAGTTGTCACCTTCCCAGGCTCGCTCGATGACCGTGATGCGCAGCGCGCAATTCGTCTCGCTGGCGGAACTCATGTTCCACTGTGGCACCAAGAGGCAGACCTCCAGGGCGTTGACGCTCTGGTCTTACCCGGTGGCTTCAGCTACGGAGATTACCTGCGCTGCGGAGCCATCGCAGCCCACTCGACAATAATGTCCGAAGTCATCTCCGAGGCCCGAAAAGGACTCCCCGTATTGGGAATCTGTAATGGGTTCCAGATTCTGGTGGAAGCCGGGCTGCTCCCCGGAGGCCTCATCCGCAATGACCATGGCGGTTTCATCTGCCGCGACCAGAAGTTGCGGGTCGAATCAAGCGACACTCTCTGGACTGCTGATTACGCCGTGAACCAGGAAATTACGATGCCCCTCAAGAATGGCGAGGGTGGATTTATTGCTGACGACGAAACTCTCAAGCGCATTGAAGGCGACAACTTGGTCACCTTCCGGTATCTGGATGTGAACCCCAACGGTTCTCTCCACGACATTGCTGGGTTGCGCGACCAGTCCGGTCGCGTTGTTGGCCTGATGCCTCACCCCGAGCACGCGGTGGAGCCTGGTTTCGGGCCTGACACCGATGTGGCAATGAAATCGGGAACCGACGGGCTGGCAATCTTCACCTCGTTACTGCGATCTGTGGTGGCAGCATGACCAAGACCCCGGGTTCGCTCTACGCGGCGATGGCCACAGCCGAGATGGTCACCTGGACCGGCTTGATCATTGCGATGATTGCGCGTTATGGGTTTGGTTATGACGGCCAGCTGTTCTTTGTTGCTGGGCTCAGCCACGGCATCATTTTCATTGCCTACTGCATCACGGCCGTGGTGGTCGGGATGAACCAGCGTTGGGGCTTTGGAACCATATCTGTGGCTGTCTTTGCGGCCATCCCCCCTTACGCAACCCTGCCCTTTGACCGCTGGCTCGTAGCAAAGAAGAAGCTTGAGGGGCCATGGCGTCTCGAGGATTCTGGTGACCCCCGTGATTCCCGAGCGTTGGATAGAACGCTGCGCTTTTGGCTGCGCCACCCAGCGTGGTTTTTTGTCGCGATTGTCCTAGGCATGGCGGCCGTGTTGAGCGTTCTCTTGCTGCTGGGTTCCCCCACCGAATGGGGTAAGGGCTAGTGGCCCTCGATAGCGTCTCGAACGCAGAAGAGACCCCGGCGCGCGAACAGCCCTTTGAGGCACTCGGCCTCAAACCCAACGAATACGAAGAGATTAAGTCGCTGTTGGGCCGCAGGCCCACCTCCGGCGAGCTCGCCATGTATTCGGTGATGTGGAGCGAGCACTGCTCGTATAAGTCCTCGAAGGTCCACCTTCGACAGTTTGGTCAGAAGGTCAACGACGCCATGCGCAAACACCTGATGGTGGGCATGGGAGAAAACGCTGGAGTTGTTGACATCGGCGAAGGCTGGGCCGTTACCTTCAAGATTGAAAGCCACAATCACCCCAGCTTCATTGAGCCCTTCCAGGGTGCAGCAACCGGCGTGGGCGGAATTGTTCGCGACATTATTTCCATGGGCGCACGGCCTGTGGCGGTGATGGATGCGCTGCGCTTCGGAGCGCTCACACACCCCGACACCGCCCGCGTCGCACCGGGTGTGGTCAGCGGAATCAGTTTCTATGGCAACTGTTTGGGATTGCCGAACATTGGTGGCGAGACCTGGTTTGACCCCATTTATCAAAACAACCCGTTGGTCAACGCTTTGGCCCTTGGCGTCCTCCGGCACGAGGACCTTCACCTCGCCAGTGCTAGTGGCGCGGGAAACAAGGTCGTTCTCTTCGGCGCCAGAACCGGTGGGGATGGAATCGGTGGGGCATCGATTCTTGCCAGTGAGACCTTCGATGAGGGTGGCCCCACCAAACGCCCCTCAGTGCAGGTCGGTGACCCGTTTGCAGAAAAGGTCCTCATCGAGTGCTGTCTCGAGCTCTTTGCCGAGAAGGTTGTGGAAGGCATTCAAGACCTGGGAGCGGCAGGAATCAGTTGTGCGACCTCGGAGTTGGCAGCCAACGGCAATAGCGGCATGGACATCGTGCTCGATCATGTGTTGTTGCGAGATAACTCTCTGACCGCCGAGGAAATTCTGATGTCGGAGAGCCAAGAGCGCATGATGGCGATTGTCACACCTGACAAGCTCGAGAAGTTCTTGGCGATCACGGACAAGTGGGAAGTAG
Source organism: Pontimonas sp. (assembly GCA_044237205.1). Classification (GTDB taxonomy): domain Bacteria; phylum Actinomycetota; class Actinomycetes; order Actinomycetales; family Microbacteriaceae; genus Pontimonas. Next base: position 10,433 of record JBIIFP010000032.1, read on the forward strand.
AAACGAGCGTCCTCGGAGAAGTCAACGACAGCGGTCGCCTCATTATTCGCTGGAGGGGCGAAACCATCGTTGATGTTGATCCGAAGACTGTGGCGATTGATTCTCCCGTCTATGAACGCCCTTACCACCGCCCTTCATGGCTCGATAAGCTCCAGGCCGATTCACTGTCCACAGAGGGCATGTCGCTCGAGCCCACAGTGCTGCGCGATGAAGCCCTCGCCGTGCTGGGCTCACCCAATCTGGCTAACCCCGAATGGATTACCAACCAGTACGACCGCTATGTAATGGGCAACACCGCGCTCAGTTACCCTGACGACGCCGGAATGATTCGTGTCGACGAGAAATCCGGCCTGGGTGTTGCCCTGGCAACCGATGCGAACGGTCGATACAGCTACCTTGACCCCTATCTGGGCGCTCAACTCGCCCTCTCCGAGGCCTATCGCAACGTCGCCGCCACGGGCGCCGAACCCCGTGCAGTGAGTGACTGCTTGAACTTTGGTAGTCCCGAAGACCCCGAAGTCATGTGGCAATTTGCTGAGGCCGTTCGTGGGCTGGCAGACGCGTGCCTGGAGCTCGAGGTTCCGGTCACCGGAGGCAACGTCAGTCTCTACAACCAAACCGGTACAACACCGATCCACCCCACTCCGGTAGTCGCCGTGCTTGGCGTTATCGACACAGTCGATCGTCGCTTGCCCAGTGGCTGGCAGGACGATGGCGAGAACATCTATCTCCTCGGGGAAACTCACACCGAGCTCGATGGCAGCATTTGGGCAGATGTCATCCACGGACACTTGGGTGGGATGCCCCCAGCCCCCAACTTGGCGGCTGAGCGGGCTTTAGCCGGACTCATGGTCGTTGCCGCGAAGGACGGGCTCGTCACCAGCGCTCACGATGTCTCGACGGGCGGCCTGTTCCAAACCCTCGTCGAGGGAGTCCTCCGCAGACGAGTGGGCGCAAGAATCTGGCTCTCCGAGGTTCTCGAGTCCTATGGAATTGATCACCGGGCAGCCTTGTTCTCGGAGTCGGTGGCACGCATGGTCGTCACAGTTGCCAGGGAAGACGACGTCAAGTTCCGCGGGCTCTGTGCAGGGCGAGGGGTTCCTGTGGCACGCATTGGTGTGACCGAGACACCCTCACAAGAGCTCGACATCGCCGAGCTCTTTAGTTTCACCCTTGACGAGTTGGATCACGTTCGCCGCGGCACGATTCCCGCTGTCTTGGGGCCCGTAGTCGGCTACTCACCGCGCTAGGCGCCGTGGTGAAGATAGCCCGCGTCAGGGGCGCACGATAGCGTTGGGACGTCATGATTGAACCCTCCCGCTTTCTGGTCTCCTCCTCCGACTACAAAAAATGGCTGGAGGTCCGAGCTACGGGTGTGACCGCAACGGCGGTGTCCAAGGCCGTCACGCCCGCGGGGTTCAGAGAGGTTATGGAGTCTCTGCGAAATCCGACTCCCATCGCCGACAACGACTACATGCGCTTTGGCCGAGAGCAAGAGTCCTCCCTGATCGACAAACTTTCCACCCAGTTCGACTTAGAACCCAACGATTGGCTCATCGCCAAGGACGATTCGGAGAATAGGTGGCAAATGGCCACCCCCGATGGTCTATCCCCGGGCCACGAACTCATCGCCGAAGTCAAGACCACCGGTCGTGACTGGGGTGAGTGGAGGGCGGTGCCAGGCCACTACCAGCGCCAGGTTCAGTGGCAGCTCTATGTAACAGGTGCCACCAGTTGCGTCTTTGGGTGGATGCTCCGGACCACACGCCAGGGAGACATGGTTCCTGCCTGGCCAGGGCCGAAGTTTGTCGTCGTCAACCGGGACGAAGCGCTGATAGAACGGCTCATCGTCGTTGCCGAGAACCTCTATCGCGAGTTACCCCTCGCTAGCAGCTAGTTCTTCGTGGTGCTGAATGACCTCAGCAAGGATGAAGCTCAAGAATTTCTCTGCGAAAGCGGGATCTAGGTCGGCGTCCGCCGCCAGCGCTCGGAGCCGCTGAACCTGGGCTGCCTCACGGACCGGGTCGGTGGGTGGCATGCCAGAGCGAGCTTTCAAACGGCCCACCTGCTGCGTCGTCTTGAAGCGCTCTGCGAGCAGGTGCACAAGAGCCGCATCGATATTGTCGATGCTCTTGCGCAACGAGGCGAGCTCGGTGGGAATCTCAGCGGTCATAGAGCGACCCTACCGAGCCGAGGGCGTCCGTGACTAGTCCAGAAGTGCGTGGCGAGTGACGATGGCATCCCTGGAGGGGCCCACTCCAATCGCAGAGATTCGAGCGCCGCTCATTGCCTCCAGGGCGAGAACGTAATCCTGCGCGGCCTTCGGCAAATCACCGAACTCCCGAATACCTGTGAGGTCTTCGCTCCAGCCCGGGAAATACTCATAAATCGGGGTCGCGTGGTGGAAATCAGACTGAGACCACGGCACCTCGTCGACCCTCGTGCCATCAACCTCGTAGGCCACACAGACGGGAATCTTCTCGAGGCCGGTCAAGACGTCGAGTTTGGTCAAGACGAAATCGGTCACACCGTTAATGCGCGCTGAATATCGGGCAATCGGAGCGTCATACCAGCCGCAGCGCCTGGGGCGACCGGTTGTCGTTCCGAACTCGTGGCCCTTCTCGCGCAAGAACTCACCGAACTCATCCTCCAGCTCCGTGGGGAAGGGGCCTGAGCCAACCCGGGTCGTATATGCCTTGACGATGCCAATCACGGTGGAGAGTCGCCAGGGAGCAATTCCTGACCCCGTCGCAGCACCGCCGGCAGTTGCGCTGGAGGACGTCACAAACGGGTATGTCCCGTGGTCAACATCGAGCATCGTTGCCTGACCGCCCTCAAACAAGACCGTTTTGTTGTCCTCCAGTGCCTGGTGGAGGAGCAGGGCAGTGTCCTGAACCATCGGGCGAAGGCGGTCTCGATACGAGAGGAGCTCCTCCATCACCTCGTCCACTTCGATCGCCCGACGGTTGTAGACCTTGACCAGCAGGTGGTTCTTCTGGTGCAGCGCACCCTCCACCTTCTGGCGAAGAATTCCCTCATCAAAAATGTCCTGCACACGGATTCCCACGCGGTTGATCTTGTCTGCGTATGTGGGGCCAATGCCGCGACCGGTTGTGCCAATTTGGCGCTTACCCAGGAAGCGCTCCGTGACCTTGTCCAGAGTCCGGTGATACTGCGTAATGAGATGTGCGTGCGAGCTAATCACAAGCCCTGAGACGTCGATGCCCCTGGCTTCGAGGGCGTCGAGCTCTTCCATCAGAACTTCGGGATCAATGACAACACCGTTAGAGATGACGGGTACAACCCCTGGCGTCAGGATTCCAGAGGGCAAGAGATGCAGGGCATACTTCTCACTGCCAATAACCACAGTGTGGCCAGCGTTGTTGCCGCCGTTGAACTTAACGACGTAATCGATGCGGTCAGCGATGAGATCGGTAGCTTTACCCTTACCCTCATCGCCCCATTGGGCTCCGACAATCACAACGGCGGGCATCAGGATTCCTTCGTTAAGCCACCCTTACCCACATAGTCTAGCGATTTTGGGCTCTCCCGCCAGGCCTCACCTGGACGCCACGCTCCAGAACACGCGTTACTTCTCTGGTGACCAAATTACGCGTAGTTGTCGCCGATGATCACCAGCTGACGCTCTCTGGGGTGGCCGATTCACTCTCGATGAACGGTGTCAGCATCGTTGGCCGTGCTCGTAATGCGCCAGACGCCATCG